>NZ_DATAGQ010000052.1:0-61147 GCF_036263595.1 Geminicoccus sp.
CGCGTCTCGACGACGCGCAAACCCCAACCATCCAATGCGATAATCGACCTGCCTGTATTGGAAAGGAGCACCATGTCCTGCACGCCCAGGTCGACCAGGATCTGTGCGCCGATCCCGTAGACACGAAGGTCGCCGGGCGGGCGTGCCTTCTGGCCCAGGCTGACCAGCACCCGCTCCGAAATCGCGTTCGGTGTCGGCTCGCGCAGCAGGACCACCACGCCACGCCCGACGCGCCCGATCTGCTCCATGGCCCGGTGGAGCTGGTCACCCCGGCCGCTTTCGCCCTCACCCAGGAGGTCCTCCAGCATGTTGACCGAGTGCATGCGGACCAGGACCGGCTCCTGGGTGGTGACGTCTCCCTTCACCAGCGCCACATGTTCCACCATGTCGACCGCTGACTTGTAGACCTGCAGGCGCCACTGCCCGCCATAGCGGCTCTCGAAGCTGGTGGCGACGTCCCGCTCCACCAAGCGATCGTAGCGCAGCCGGTGACTGACCAGATCCGCGATCTTGCCGATCTTCAGGCCGTGAAGCTGAGCGAACGCCACCAGGTCCGGCAGGCGGGCCATCGTGCCATCGTCGTTCATGATCTCGCAGATCACGCCCGCGGGATACAGGCCCGCAAGCCTGGCGATGTCGACCGCCGCCTCCGTGTGCCCGGTGCGAACGAGCACGCCGCCCTCGCGGGCCATCAACGGAAAGATGTGACCTGGAGCCACCAAGTCGTGGCGGGTGGCCTTCGGGTCGATGCAGACCGCGATGGTCCGCGCACGGTCGGCTGCGGAGATCCCTGTCGTGACGCCCTCGCGCGCCTCCACGCTCACGGTGAAGGCGGTGCTGATCCTGGCTTCGTTGCCCTGGGCCATCAGCGGCAGCCCAAGCTCTTCGCAGCGCTTGCGCTGCATGGCGAGGCAGATCAGGCCACGACCGTGCTTGGCCATGAAGTTGACTGCCTCGGCTCCGCAGAACTCCGCGGGGATCACGAGGTCGCCCTCGTTCTCGCGGTCCTCGTCGTCGACCAGGATGAACATCCGGCCGCTGCGGGCGTCCTCGAGGACATCGTCGATCGACGAGAGATAGTCTGCGTAGCTGTGCAGCGGGTCGGCCATCAATGCTGTCCCAACTGACGGGCCACGTAACGGGCCAGCATGTCCGCCTCCAGGTTAACCACGTCGCCGGACTGGCGATCCCCCAACGTGGTGTGGCCCCAGGTGTGGGGAATGATCGTGACGTGAAAGGAGTTGTCCGTCACGCCGTTCACGGTGAGCGAGATGCCGTCGACTGCAATGGAACCCTTGACCGCGACCATGCGGGCTAGGTCGGCCGGCAACGAGAACGTCAGCCGATAGCCGTCGCCCTCAGGCTCGATCGAGCGGATCGTTCCGAGGCCGTCGACATGACCGAAGACCAGATGGCCGCCCAGTTCGTCACCCATGCGCAAGGAGCGCTCGAGGTTGATCCTGGTACCTTGCCTCCAGCGGCTGACCGTGGTCAGCGCCAGCGTCTCCGGGGACGCATGGACGCGCCAGCCGTCCGCGGTGTGCTCGGTCACGGTCAGGCATACCCCGGAATGAGCGATCGAGGCACCGAGCGGCACGCTCGCGGGATCGTAGGAACTCTGGATGAGCAGGTCGCGCCCATCGGTGTCGATCACGTCCACGACCTTGCCGATGTCGGTGATGATGCCGGTGAACATCGGCTTTTCCTCAGTGATGGCCAAGAGCGTCGAGTTCGACCAGCCGGTCGCCGTCGAGCCTGCGCTCCCCGACGATCTGCCAACGGCCCGCATCTTCCAGTCGCCTGACGCCGAAAGGCGCCAGTCCCGCGACACCGTCGCCGCCGATCAGCAGGGGTGCCCGGAAGAAGTAGAGGCGATCGACCAGATGCTCACGCATCAGGCTGGCCGCAAGAACCGCTCCTCCTTCGACCAGCAGTCGCGTGATACCCCGCTCGGCCAGCCGCGCCAAGACAGGCACCAGGGCCACGCCGCCGCTGGCTGCCGCCGGCACCTGCTCGATTCGCACGCCCTGGTTGATCAGCACCCTTGCCTTGGCCCGATCGTGGTCGGGCGCGGTGAACAGCCAGGTCGGGGTCTGCCAGGCGGTCTGCGCCAGCGTGCTCGCCACTGCCAGGCGCAGCCGCGCGTCCAGAACCACCCTGACCGGCGAGCGGTCCTGCAGGCCAGGAAGCCGGCAGGTCAATGCCGGGTCGTCGGCCAGCCCTGTCCCGCTTCCGACCATGATCGCGTCGTGTGTGGCACGCATGCGATGCCCGAAAGAACGTGCATCCGGCCCTGTGATCCACTGGCTGGCGCCGGTCGACGTGGCGATCCTGCCGTCCATGGAGGTGGCGAGTTTCAGCGACACCAGCGGCCTGCCACGGCGAACCTTCGAAAAGAATCCGGCATGATCGCGTTCGGCCTCCCGGCGCAGCACCCCTTCGACCACCTCGATGCCGGCCGCACGAAGCCTTTGGATGCCCCGCCCGGATACACGGGGGTCCGGGTCCGGGCATGCCACCACCACCCGTGTGACGCCGGCCGCGATCAGCGCATCGGCACAAGGCGGAGTCCGGCCCACATGAGCACACGGTTCCAGGCTGACATAGGCAGTGCTGGCGTGCGCTGCCGGGCCGGCGAGCCGGATCGCTTCGGTTTCCGCATGAGGGCGCCCCCCGCTCGCCGTCACCGCGCGCGCGATCATGCGGCCGTGCTTGACGAGCACACAGCCGACCGACGGATTGGGCCAGGTGGCACCTAGCCCATGCGCGGCCAAGTCGATGGCCGTGCGCATCCAGCGCTGATCGATTTCCGGGATCGCAGACGACACGGATCAGTCCGAGGAGCGGTTCAGTTGGCCGATGAAGGTCTGAAAATCCTCCGGTCCCGCGAAGTCGCGGTACACGGAGGCGAACCGCACATACGCCACCGGATCGAGGTCGGCGAGGCTCTCCATCGTCATCTCACCGATGCGCGTGGAAGGGATCTCGGCTTCGCCCGATGCTTCAAGGCGTCGGATGATGCCGGCGACGATCCGGTCGATGCGCTCCTCGTCGATGCCACGCTTGCGTGTCGCGATGCGAATGGAACGGGCGAGCTTCTCGCGGTCGAAGGAGACGCGGCGCCCGTCCTTCTTCACCACTACCAGCTCCCGGAGCTGCACCCGCTCGATCGTCGAGAACCGTGCACCGCAGCCGGGACACGACCGGCGGCGGCGGATGGCGGCACCATCCTCGACAGGGCGACTGTCCTTTACCGAACTGTCCTCGTAACCGCAGAACGGGCAGCGCATCGCTGGATCGCCTCGACGACGTGCACCTGATGCTACCCGACGGCGGGGCCAGGAGCAGGGTCGTGGACAGGGTGGAGCCATATTTCCTGATGGCGGCTGCGCCCCTGCATCAGGAGTTCGCCAGCTAGCTCAGCGGCGATAGATCGGGAAGCGTGCGCACAGTTCCTGCACCTTGCGCCGGGTCGCCTGCTCCACCTGCGCGTCTCCTTCGGGATGACGCGCCAGTCCATCCAGGACGTCGGAGATCAGGTGCCCGATCATCTCGAACTCCAGGGCTCCGAAACCGCGGGTCGTGCCGGCAGGGGTTCCAAGCCGTACGCCGGAGGTAATGGCCGGCTTCTCGGTATCGAACGGGATCCCGTTCTTGTTGCAGGTGATGCCCGCACGCTCGAGCGCCTTTTCCGCCACGTTGCCCTTCACCCCCTTGGGCCGCATGTCCACCAGCATGAGGTGGGTGTCCGTGCCTCCGGATACGACGGCGCAGCCACGAGCCATCATCACCTCCGCCAGTGACCGTGCGTTGTCGACGACCTGCCTGGTGTAGGCCTTGAACGACGGTGTCAGTGCCTCGCCAAATGCCACGGCCTTGCCGGCGACCACGTGCATCAGCGGCCCGCCCTGCGAGCCCGGGAACACCGCGCTGTTGAACTTCTTGGCCAGGGCCTCGTCGTTGGTGAGGATCAGGCCACCGCGCGGGCCGCGCAGGGTCTTGTGCGTGGTCGAGGTGACCACGTGGGCGTGCGGGAAGGGTGATGGATGTGCTCCGCCGGCCACCAATCCTGCGAAGTGGGCCATGTCGACCATCAGGACGGCGCCGACGCTGTCGGCGATCTGCCGGAAGCGGGCGAAGTCGATGATGCGCGGGTAGGCCGAGCCGCCGGTGATAATGAGCTTTGGCCGGCTTTCCTCGGCCAGCTTCTGTACGGCGTCGTAGTCGATCAGGTGGTCGTCCTCGCGCACACCATATGGCACGACCTTGAACCACTTGCCCGAAACGGCGGCCGATGCGCCATGGGTGAGGTGGCCGCCGGCCGCCAGCGACAGCCCCATGATGGTGTCACCCGGCTGCAGCAGGGCGAGAAACACCGCGAAGTTCGCCTGGGCCCCGCTATGAGGTTGCACGTTGGCGAAGCTGCAGCCGAACAGTTCCTTCACCCGGTCGATCGCCAGTTGCTCGACCACGTCGGCAAACTCGCATCCGCCATAATAGCGCTTCCCCGGGTACCCTTCCGCGTACTTGTTGGTCAGCACCGAGCCCTGCGCGTCGAGCACCGCCTGGGAAACGATGTTCTCCGAGGCGATCAGCTCGATCTGGTCCTGCTGACGATGCAGCTCGTTCTGGATCGCAGCGAACAATGCCGGGTCAGCCTGTTGCAGGCTGGTGCTGAAGAAGCCGTCGTGACGGGCCTTGGACAGGTCGAACGCTGCTGCCATGGGGGAATCCTTTCCGACGGACGGCAGAACTGGATGCAGAGCACGTCGCTGGCGCTTCCAAAAAAGGAAGCCGGGCTGCTTGTCGAGAGGCTGGCGCGCCGCTGGCCCGTCCGCCCCCGGCACGGTCGGTTCAATAGCACGCCTTGACGACCAGCGCATACGTGCTCACCGCCATCCGCGTTGGCGGCAGCGACGTCCGGCCACATATGAGATGGGCTACAGCGAATCGGAGCGCGTCAATTGCCAGCTATCTCCGTCCTCGACCTCGCCCATATTGTGGAGGGGTCCACCGCGGCCGATGCGTTCCGGCACACCCTGGAACTTGCCCGCCACGCGGAAAAGCTCGGCTACAAGCGCTACTGGCTGGCCGAGCACCATAACATGATCGGCATCGCCAGTGCCGCCACCGCCGTCGTGATCGGCTACGTGGCCGGCGGCACCAGCACGATCCGGGTCGGATCTGGCGGTGTCATGCTGCCCAACCACTCGCCCATGGTGATAGCCGAGCAGTTCGGCACGCTGGCTACCCTCTACCCTGGCCGGATCGACCTGGGCCTTGGACGTGCACCGGGCTCGGACATGCGCACCGCCCGCGCACTGCGCCGGGACCCGGAAAGTGCCGACCGGTTTCCGCAGGACGTGCTCGAACTGCAGGCGCTGCTGGGACCCGAGCAGCCGGGGCAATCGATCCGGGCCGTGCCGGGCGTCGAGACCAACGTGCCGCTCTGGATCCTGGGCTCCAGCCTGTTCGGTGCCCAGCTGGCCGCGGCACTCGGGCTGCCGTTTGCGTTCGCCTCGCACTTCGCGCCTGATGCCCTGATGCAGGCCCTCGAGATCTATCGCAGCCGTTTCGAGCCCTCGGCGCAACTCGACCGGCCTCATGCCATGGTCGCTGCCAACGTCGTGGTCGCCCCTACCGACGGTGAGGCCCGCCGCCTGTTCACCAGCATCCAGCAGCAGTTCGCTCACCTGCAGCGCGGCGACCCGGGACGGTTGCGGCCTCCTGTCGACGACATCGACAGCTACTGGTCACGCTTCGAGCGGGCCCGGGCGGAACAGATGCTGGCCTGTTCGTTCGTCGGCAATCCCGATACCGTGCGTGAGGGCTTGTCAGGATTTCTCGATCAGACGCGCGCGGACGAGTTGATCGTCGCCGCGCCGCTCTACGATCATGCTGCACGCCTGCGCTCGTTCGAACTGCTCGCAGGAATCGCCGCCACGTTGCCTGGACCTCCTCGATGAATGACGAACCCGTCGATGACCCCACGCCGCAGCCCCAGGTGCGCGGAAGGCTCGCCGAGACCAAGCAGAAGTGGGCCGAGAGCGGTCGCTTCCTGACCGGGATTGATCATTCGCCCGAAGAGCGGCTGCCGCCGGGTCAGAAGCTGGTGACCAACTGGCCGATCCTGGACCTCGGGACGCGCCCGCAAATCTCCCTGGATCGCTGGGAGCTCAGGATCTTCGGGGCGGTGGAGGAGTCGGTGACCTGGAACTGGCCCACGCTGCTGGAACAACCTCAGGTGAAGTCGGTCTCGGACATCCACTGCGTCACCACTTGGTCGCGCTACGACAATCACTGGGAAGGGGTGTCGACGGCACACATCCTGGCGACCGTCCGGCCGAAGCCCGAAGCACGCTTCGTGCTGCTCCACAGCTATGACGACTATACCACCAACCTGCCATTGGCCGACTTCGCCGCGGAAGATGCGCTGCTGGCCCATAGCTGGGAAGGTAAGCCGCTTCCGATCGAGCATGGTGGCCCCGTGCGCTTGGTCGTGCCGAAGCTTTACTTCTGGAAGAGCGCCAAGTGGATCCGGCGGATCGAATTCGTTCTGGAGGATCGTCGGGGCTTTTGGGAAGACCGAGGTTATCACGACCGAGGCGATCCGTGGAAGGAACAGCGCTATCACGAGGATGACGACGAGGCGGATGGAAGTCCGCGAATTGCATGAATGAGGTTGTTCGAGGGAGCCTCCGCCCGCTTGGGCCGTTTGTACGGCTGTCCAGTGCTAAAAGCCACTCGACGAGGCATTCCGTCTAGCGGCGGCGCGTCGTCAAATCTCTGGTCACAAGCCAAGGCGGTCTTTCCCGATGTCCTCCGACATGCTTCATCAAGACCTGCCTTCGCTTCCCTTGAGCCAGATGGCGCTCTTCCTGGATGTGGACGGGACGCTGCTAGATATTGCTCCGACCCCTTCGGAGGTGGTCGTCGGTGACGGTTTGAAGGAATTGCTGGCGAACCTCTACCGGCAGAACGGCGGGGCCGTGGCCCTGGTGAGTGGCCGGGCGATCGCTGACCTCGATCACTTGTTCGCTCCCCTGCGCCTACCGGCGGCGGGTCAACACGGTGCGGAATGGCGGATCGGCCCGAACGATGCGCCAGAGCGGCTGACGGTTCTGCCCGAACCATTGCGCCAGCAGGCTGTCGCCCTGGCGCAGCGGCATCCAGGCATGCTGGTCGAGGACAAGGGCGGCGCTGTCGCCCTCCATGTCCGGGCCCGGCCGGAACTCACCGAGGAGATCGCGGAAGCCTTGGCCGACATGGTCCGCTTCCACCCTGAATTCGAGGTACTTGGCGGCAAGGCGGTCTTCGAGGTGCGGCGCCGCGGCGTGCACAAGGGTGCGGCGGTGGCGAACCTGCTGGAGCATCCACCCTTCGCCGGCCGGACTCCTGTCTATCTGGGGGACGACACGACGGATCTGGATGCGATCGAGCTGGTGAACGCCCGGCATGGCCATGGGCTGCTGATCGCGCCGTCGGGACCCCTGCGATGCCCGGCCGATGTCCATCGATGGCTCGGCGCACTCCTGGACGACAGGCCCGCTGGATGTGCATAACCGGCGCATGAGCGACCTCGACGTAGCCGTCATCGGGAACGGGACCATCGCGTCGCTGATCGATCGGGATGGCCGCCATGTCTGGACGTGCTGGCCACGTCTGGACGGTGACCCAGTGTTTCACGCCCTGCTCGGCGGGGAGGGCGGCTACTGGGCGATCGAGCCGCACTACCCGGCGACGGTTCGCCGGCGCTACCTGGGCAATACGGCCATCCTCGAAACGGAGATCGAGGATGAGACTGGAGCTGCCATCCGCATCACGGATTTCGCGCCGCGCTCGCACCGCTTCGGCCGCATCTTCCGGCCGGCCATGCTGGTACGCAGGATCGAGCCGATCCGCGGCCGGCTCCGCGCCACCGTGCGCCTTCGCGCGAATGGGCGCTACGGTGCCGAGACGCTGCGCAAGGTTCCGACCAGCAACAGCCTGCGCTTCGTGGGCGAGGATCAGACGATCCGGCTGACCACCGACATGTCGGTGGCCTGCATCGCCGAGGAATTGCCGATCCTCGTTCATGCACCGATCCACATGCTGCTGGGTCCAGACGAATCGGTACCGGCTGCCCCGAGCCAGATGGTCAACGAGCTGCTCGAGGAGACCCTCTTCTATTGGGAGGAATGGTCGCGCTACCTGTCGATCCCATTCGAGTACCAGGAAGTGGTCTTGCGCGCGGCGATCACGCTGAAGCTCTGTGCGTTCGAGGAAACCGGCGCAGTCGTCGCGGCACTCACGACCTCGATCCCGGAAGCACCCGGTAGCCAACGGAACTGGGACTATCGCTTCTGCTGGCTGCGCGACACCTACTTCACGGTCCATGCGCTCAACCGTCTGGGCGCCACGCGGACGATGGAGGACCATCTCCGCTACATCACGACGATAGTGGCACTGTCCGAAGATGGCACGCTGCTGCCGCTTTACCCGGTTCTACCTGGAACCGATCCCGACGAGCGAACGGCACCGGCCCTCACAGGCTATCTCGGCATGGGTCCCGTTCGGATCGGCAATGCCGCTTGGTTCCAGCGCCAGCACGACGTCTACGGAAGCGTGGTCATGGCGGCAGCGCAGATGTTCTACGACCACCGCCTGCCGCGGCGGGGCGACATCGAGCTGTTCCGCCTTCTCGAGCGGTTGGGCGAGCAGGCGGCACGCCTTGCCCTGGAGCCGGATGCCGGCATCTGGGAATATCGCGGCCGCGAGCGCGTCCATACTCACTCAGCACTGATGTGCTGGGTCGCCTGCTCGCGGCTGGCCAAGATCGCCGGCGTGCTGGAATTGACCGAGCGGGGCGACTACTGGCGGATGCATGCAGCATCTATCCGCAGGGCCATCTTAGAACAGGCCTGGGATCCGGAGCGGCGGACTTTTGTCGAGAGCTTCGGCGGCAAAGACCTCGACGCGGCCTTGTTGCTGATGCACGAGGTGGGATTCCTCGCCGCGGATGATCCTCGCTTCATCGGCACAGTGGAGGCGATCGAAAAGGAGCTTCGGCGTGGCAATCACATGTTCCGCTATGCGGCGGCCGATGATTTCGGTGCGCCCGAGAATGCTTTTACCGTATGTACGTTCTGGTTCGTCGATGCGCTCGCTGCCATCGGGCGGAGGGACGAAGCGCGCCAGATCTATGAAGAGTTGATCTCTTGCCGAAATTCGATGGGTATTCTGTCGGAGGACGTCGATCCCGCCACGAGGGAGCTTTGGGGTAATGTTCCCCAGACCTACTCGATGGTCGGCTTGATTGTTTCGGGCATGCGGCTGTCCAAGACCTGGGAGGAAGCATTTTGGCGCGACTCGTGATCGTGTCTAACCGCGTGAGCGTGCCGTCCAGCCGCCGTGTCGAGGCGGGCGGGCTGACCGTTGTGCTGCGTGATGGGCTTCGTCGAGCGGAAGGACTGTGGTTCGGCTGGAGCGGAGAGCTAACTGATCATCCTGGGCCGGCGAAGGTCACGACCCGCGGCAAGATGAGCTATGCCCTGCTCGATCTGAAGTCGGCCGACTACAGGGGCTACTATTTCGGGTTTGCCAACGGATCACTGTGGCCGCTGTTCCACTACCGGCTGGGCCTGATGGAGTGGAAGTCCGAGCATTATCGGGCCTATCGCGCGGTCAACCGCCACTTTGCTGAGGAGCTGATCAAGCTGCTCCGTCCAGGCGACCAAGTCTGGGTGCATGACTACCAGTTGATCCCTCTGGGGGAAGAGCTCCGCAAGCTGGGCTACAAGGGCACGATCGGCTTCTACCTTCATATCCCATTCCCGTCGGGCGATGTGGTCGAAGTACTTCCCGCGCATGCCGAGCTGGGAAAGGCGCTGCTGGCCTACGACCTGATCGGCGTACAGACCGACCGCGATCATCATGCCATGCTCGACTTCCTGGAGCGTTGGGGGGGAGCCAAGCGCGAGGGTGCCGACCTTCGGTATGCCGGGCATGTCATCCGAACGGGTGTTTATCGTGCCGCCATCGACACGGTCGGGTTCGGCAAGGAAGCGGCGACTGCGATCGGCAGCCAGGATGTGCGCAGTCTGGAATCGTCGCTTGGTGGCCGCATGCTGCTGCTGGGGATCGAGCGCCTGGACTACAGCAAGGGTCTGCCGCTGCGCTTTGCCGCCTACGAGCAACTGCTCGCTGGCCATCAGGACTGGCTGCGTAAGGTCATCATGCTGCAGATCGCCCCTGTCAGCCGGGGCGAGCTTGCACAGTACCGCACGCTCCGTTCGGACCTGGAGCGTGCCACGGGCCGCATTGCAGGACGTTTCGCAGCTCCGGACTGGAACCCGATCCGCTACGTCAACCAGCCAGTGCCGCGCAAGGTGGTCTCGGGCTATCTTCGCCTTGCCCAGGTCGGGCTTGTCACGCCGCTGCGCGACGGCATGAACCTCGTCGCCAAGGAGTTCGTCGCTGCTCAGGATCCGGACGATCCGGGCGTTCTGGTCCTGTCACGCTTCGCAGGTGCCTGCGAGGAACTCGGCGAGGGAGCTTTGCTGGTCAATCCATTGGACATCGAGCGCACTGCCGATGCTATGCACGAGGCCTTGAGCATGCCCAAGGACGAGAGGATCGACCGCTGGCAGCGCTGCATGGAGCCGCTTCGTGCCTGGACTGCGCGTACCTGGTACGACGCTTTCGTCCATCGGCTGGACGAGATCAGCGCGGCCAAGGGCAGTTTGCCATCCGCCGCATGAAAGCCGGCCACGACCAGAGGCGACCCTGGACCACCAGCTGTACGATCCCAGCTGAGATGGTTCGGGTCGAACTTGGCGATGGCTGGAAGAGCTTTTCGAGCATCGCGGGGCTGGGGTGGCCTGCCAGAGCACGACCTCAGGTGCCGGCGGGTGGTAGCCGAGTGAGGAGTGCGGGCGGACGGTGTTGTAGTGCCGGCGCCAGCCCTCGATCACGATCCTTGCCTCCTTCAGCGTGGTGAAGATCTCCCCGTTGAGCCGCTCGTCCCGGAGCTTGGCGTCGAAGCTCTCGCAGTAGCCATTCTCCCAGGGGCTGCCGGGCTCGATACAGGCGGTCTTCGCCCCGACCGCCAAGATCCAGCCCCGCACCGCCTTGGCCACGAACTCCGGCCCGTAGCACATCAGGAAGATGGCTTGGCGGTTCTTGCTTGGTGCGTGGAGCCCTGCAGGACGTAGTGCACTGCCGGAGCGGCCATGGCCGGTCAGCAGGTCTCTGGAGTGACGTTGTTCGAAGCCTCATTCCGGAGACGGACCGACCATGACCCATCGCCAGCTTACGCCCATCACAGGCGTTCTCGTAGCCATCGACGTCGCCAAGACCCGCAACGAGGTTCTTATCGAGGTGCCAGGCCAGCCACATCGGCGCCGTTTGACGGTGCTGAACACAAGGCCTGAACACGACCGCCTCGTGGCGCTGCTCACAGGTCTTGGCCAACCTGTCACCTGCGCCTTCGAGGCCACCGGCAACGATCACCGCCCGCTCGCTTGGCGACTGCTCGAAGCCGGCTTTGGGGTACGGCTGATCTCCTTCCTGGCGCTCGCCCGCACCCGCGAGGCCCTGCACAATGGCCCTCGGCGGCCTGCTGGCCGCCGGCATTGCATGCGCGGATCACGCCAACTGCTGTAGCGTGATGGGATAAGAACGACCCGAAGGACGCCCAGGTCATCTTGCACATGCTCAGGATCGGCGCTGTCCAGCGCTATCATGATCCCCTCGCGGCCGGCATCCATGACGTGCAGGAGCTCTCCAAGACCCACGAGGCGGTCTCGAGGGCCAAGACTGACGTGCTCCACCGCATCCTCACTCATTACCTCCCCTTGTACTTCCCCGAGATTGATCGCTTCCGACACAACAGCCGCTCAGACTGGTTCTTTGCCTTCCTCGACCGCTTTCCGACGCCAGGCAGCATCACTGCACTCGGCAAGGAGGCATTCGTTGCGGCGGCTTGGGACGTGGTTGGGCGCAAGGTCGCCAAGGTGGGATTGCTGGGCGACGTCTACGAGACCGCGCGCACCTCGATTGGCCTGCCCATCCCACCCGACGCGCCGGCCGTACGCATGTTTCGCCTCGTTATCGATGAGGCACGCAGCCTGATCCGGCAGCGCAACGCGATCGAGCGGGAGGCTGACGCGCTGCTGGCCTCCAGCACCGACTATCAGCTGCTGCGCCGCATTCTTAGGCTCGGCCCCATCACTGCGCTGACCATCCTGGCCGAGGGCGGAGACCTGCGCCGCTTCGGTCATCACCGGCAGTTCCTGAAGTTTTGCGGGCTGGATCTCTCGACCCAGCAGTCGGGCACCTTTCGTGGCCAGACCAGGCTGTCGAAGTACGGCAATGCGCGTCTGCGCCGCGCTCTGTGGATGGCTGGCCAGGTCACCATCCGGCAAAAGGAGAACAGCTTCCGTGACAAGTTCGAGCGCTACACCTCACGGGACCGGCACAACGCTGACCTCAGGCGCAAAGCGCTGACCGCGATCACCGCCAAGATGGCACGCGTGGTGCACGCCATCATCAAGAGCGGTGGCGATTACCGGCCCTTCATCGAAGGACCGGTGCCAGGTGGGAGAACCCCTCTCAGTCGAGCCGTGAGGGCGTGAGGATCACGACCCTGTAGACAATGCTCGGGTCTCCTGCCTGGATTGGCATCTCGTGTTGAGGACGGTGAGGACCACGACGCATGGTGTGCTCGCTGGATCCCGGGGTTCGCTATGGCCGAGAGCTTTTCCCTCACCCGCAGGAGCCGCCTGGCTCGATATTGACGACCCTCACGCTGCGAGCGCATCCTCGCGGACAGAGACCTGCTGCCCAGTCCGCCATCCTCCTTCGCTACGTAGGACGTTGTCGGACCGGACATAGCCGGACACGCCATGCAGGATGAACAGGTCGGACAGGACGTCGATGACGTCGCTCGAGTTGAGCTTGCGGTCGATCCGGATTGCCAGGCACTCGCGGGTGAACTCGTCGATGACGTTGAGCATCCGGAACCTGCGCCCGTCGTGGGTGCGATCCTCGACAAAGTCGTAGGACCATCATCCGTCAGTAGACGGATAATTCTTTCTTCAGCGGAGCAGCGGCCAGCAGGCCGCTGAGGGACATGGTTGGGATGCTCTGGCCGCAGGCGAAGGCAGGATCCCTCGTTTAGCCAGAGCCGGCCCTTCTTCGGCTGCTTGTGCGGCACTCTCAGCCCATCAACCGGCAGGGTTGAGCCGCGCAGCAGATCGACGATGATCCGACATCCGCAGGATTGGCGTCAGCAGACCGTCGAGGCCCGCCGCCAGATCCGCTCGACACGCTTGACGTTCACCACCCACCCCTGGCCGTGCAGCATCGCCGTGATCCGGCGGTAGCCGTAGCGGCCATACTGGCTGGCGAGCGTGATGATGTCGGCGGTCAATGCCGCCTCGTCCGGACGCGCTCTTAGGATTTTGCGCTGCGTCGAGTGCTTGAGCAACGCTCCCAAGGCTCAACACCTGACAAGCCAGACGCTCGGACACGTCGAACCTGGCCATGACATGCTTGATGTAGCGGCGACGGCGGGCGGGGCTCAGAAGTTTCCCGCGGCAGCCTATTTCAGGATCAGCTCCTCCAGCGTGAGCCTGCCCTTGGGCAATGATTCGGGAGGCCACATCGACGCCTGCGGGGTGCGCCAAGGCCCAGGAAAGCTGTTCATGTTGCTCGCGATCAGCCGTCAGCCGACGGCTGATCCGATCTCCACGGGAAACCGGGCCAGCAGGCCCGGGAGGCGACGGGGCTTCGTCCACGTTGCCTTCCTGGACGCCAGCACCGAAGCCAATGGCGCTGCCTTCCTGCCTGAGGTCGTCGTCATCTTCCCCTGCCAGATCCATACCGTGCTCACCGACCATTGATCGCTAGCAGGCCGTCGACGGTGTGCATGGCCAGGCTGAGCGGATGAACCGGACCAGCAAGGACGCCACCATCAGGTCCTTCCACGATCCGGACCTCGAGGCACTCCAGGTCTACGTCTCGGCGTTCGTCACCGCCTATCACGTCGCGAAGCACCTCAAGGCCTTTGCTGGCGGACACCCTTCCAGGTCGTCTGCGACGCCCGAAAAGGCGGTCTAACCATCATCAAGATCGATCCGCACCACGTCATCTTGGGAGCATACACCCAGTGGGCCGCTCCGATGGCCACCTCAAAACCGCAAGAATGTCCACCACGTCAGCAGACGCGACCGTCTGGGCAATGGTCGCCGCTGGCCACGACCCGATGGAGTCGCCAAACAGCGCCCACCCCAACGCGGTCTTCGGGCGTAGCCACCGGCATCCATGAATGGCCGATGCTACACAGCCGACGGTAGTGTTCGACCCGCCGCGAGGCGATCTCGTCAGTCTTTTGCTGGCCATCCGGCCGGCCACCGCGACGCCACCGCCAAAATCCCGATTGCGCTTCTCTGCATGACCGGTGTCTGGCGAGCGGGCGCTCGCTGTGGCCGCTAGCCGCTCGCCTCATCCGAACGTCGGGCGATGGTCCAGGGCGTGCTTCACCATCGCCTCGACCCAGGCCCTTTCCTCGCCCGCGATCGTCAGCCTTGGGGCGCGAACCATCTCGCTGCCGCGGCCGACCAGATGCTGGACCAGCTTGATGTACTGGACGAGCTTCGGGCTGGTGTCGAGGTGGTACATCGGCGTCGCCCAGCGGTAGAGCGTGCGTGCCTCGGCCCAGCGCCCCTCTTCCATCAGCTTCCAAAGCTGCACGGTCTCAGCGGGAAAGGCGTTCGCAATGCCATGGACGCAGCCGGTCGCACCCAGCAGCCCGCTCTCCAGCATCAGGTCGTCGACGCCGCAGAAGAGGGTGAAGCGATCGCCGGTCAGGTTGACGATGTCCGTCAGACGGCGGACGTCGTCCGAGCTCTCCTTGATGGCCACCAGCGTCTTCTGGTCGGCGAGTTCGGCAAAGGTCTCCGGCTTGATGTCGACGCCGTAGACCATCGGATTGTTGTAGGCGAGGACCGGCAGGTCAGTCGCATTCAGCACCGTGCGGAAGTGCTGGACGTTCTCGCGGGTGTCCGCCTTGTAGATCATGCCGGGCAGCACCATCAGCCCGTCCAGGCCGAGGGCAGCGCAATCTTCGGCGTAGCGGCAGGCATCAGCCGTACGGTTCTCGGCGACCCCGGCAATCACCGGTACCCGGCCCGCGACCAGTTCCTTTGCAGCCTTCAGCACGTCGCGCTTTTCCGAAGCGGACAGCGAACCGTTTTCGCCGACAGTGCCCAGCATGATCAGCCCATGAACACCGCTCTCGAGCAGCCATTCGACATGCTTGGCATTGGCTGCGAAGTCGATGCTCTCGTCGTCCTTGAACAAGGTGGTGACGGCGGGAAACACGCCGCGCCAGTTGATGCTCATCGATCGTCTCCTCGGATGGTCGGCGGAATCAGGCAATGGTGAAAGCGGGCGGACCAAGCTCGTCGCGGCGCGGGGTCACGCCCAGGCCAGGGCCGTCCGGCAAACACATGGTCCCGCCCATGCGTCGCGGTGCCCCGTCGGCGAAGGAGTGGGTGACATAGCCGTTGAAGTCGGTCGCGGCGAAGAGGTTGCGGACAGGCGTACTCGCGGCTGCATGCGCGATGGCAGCGGTCGCTACGTCCCCGCCCCAGCTATCCTCGACGATCATCAGCATGCCGAGCCTTGCGCACAAGTCGCGGACCAGACGGGCCTGGGTCAGGCCGCCAAGCTTGCTGAGTTTGATGTTGACCATGTCCATGGCGCGATCGTGTGCTGCTCGCAGCAGAGGTTCCAGGCCGTCGATGTTCTCGTCCAGCACGAAGGGAAGAGTGGTGCGTGCGCGGATCGACAGGCATTCGTCATAGCTGAGGCAGGGCTGCTCGATGAAGACATCGAGGTCCCGCACCGCGTTCACGACCCGCATCGCGTCGGCGGGCAGCCAACCGGTGTTGGCGTCCGCCACCAGCTTGTCCGAAGGTTCCAGAATCGCGCGGCAGGCTCGGATGCGGCGGATGTCCTCGTCTGGATCACCGCCGACCTTCAGCTGGAACCGCCGGTAGCCGTCGTCGCGATAGCTGCGCAGATTCGCTGCCATCTCTTCGGCAGGGCGCTGGCTGATTGCACGGTAGAGAGGGATCTCCCGACTTGTGATCCCGCCGAGCAGGGTGGCCACGGGCAAGCCTGTGACCTTGCCAAGGATATCCCAGGCGGCCATGTCGAGGCCGGACTTCACGAACGGATGCCCCTTGAGCTGGTCATCCATGACCTGCCAAAGGACTGCGTGTTCACGCGGATCCAGACCGAGGAGATGCGGCCCCAGCTTCTGGATACCGCCGCGGACGCCTTCGGCATAGGCCGGGAGATATACTGGGCCCAGCGGGCAGACCTCGCCCCAGCCAGTGATGCCCTCATCTGTGTCGATTGCCAGCAGCGTGCTGTCAAACACGTCCACAGATTTGCCGCCGGCCCAACGGTAGCTACCCTCGTTCAGCGGAAGCGAGACCTGCCAGACATGGACCGCATTGATCTTCATGACGTGTCGCCTCCTCTGGCGATCCAACCCGTGAGCTCGTCGCGTGTGCGTTCCAGATGCTCACGGAGCACATGGACGGCCCGTTCCCCATCACGATCGCGCACGGCCTCCACAAGCTGTCGGTGCTCGGTGACTGCCCGGGGCGCGATCCCCGCCAAGGCAAGATGAGCGCCCACATAGGCTTCGACGCGTTCGTCGAAACTCTGCGTCAAGGCCATGATGCGAGGCCGTACCGCCGGCAGGTAGAGCTGCTGGTGGAACAGGCGGTTCGCGGCCCCCCAGCCATGTCGGTCGGTTCGATCGAGTGCCGCTTCAAAGGCATCGGCGGCCGCCTCAAGTGTCTGGAGTGCCGGCGCATCGAAGCATGGCACCGCCCGCGCCAATAGATGAGGCTCAAGGAGCAGGCGCAGCTCGAACAGCTCGGTCACCTCCGTGGCCGACAGACCTGAAACGAAGGCACCGCGATGCGGTGCAAACGTCACCCATCCCTCCGCGTCCAGCCGCTGCAGGGCCTCGCGCACAGGGATCCGACTCAACCCGAACATCTCGGCCACGGCTTCCTGACGCAGATGAGCGCCCACAGGCAGTTCCCCTGTCAGGATCCTGCGGCGCAACTCGACTGCAACCTGATCGGCAGCGGTTTGGTGGATGCGCTGCATAACGCTCCTTCTACCAGCGATTATTGGATACATTATCCAATCTGTTGCTGCAAGCTGCTGATTCGGGCTTCCCGGATCGTGCCGTGCCCCATCACAGGGCAGGACCCGCCTCGACGTTACGCCGGCCGACCGTGCGGAGCTTCAGGGATGTAGAGCGATGGTGAGAGGGTCGGCTCGTTATGGGTGGGAGTACCGGCCGATCATGCATCCTCCGGATGCTGTGTGCCCTCTAGCTGGAGTCCGAAGCTGAAGATCATCCTGGCTCACAGCCGATGTTCAAGGGCGCGCGGACCCTGGTCCGGAACACAGGCGGACTGTTCGCGCGGCTCACCGCATAGGATCCACCGTCAGTGCGGGGGCCGCACTTCAGCCCATTTTTTGGGTCAGGATGCCGCGGCTCACGCAGACAGGCTTCTGGTTCAGCTTTCCAGGCGGTAGCCAGCGGGACCGCCATCCAATGTCAGAACCTCGAGTTCCTCGTCGATCCCACGAAGTCGGAAGCAGCCGAGGCTGAGGACCGGCTGCCTGCATCGCGCGGCAAAGGAGGCGGAAAACAGCAGGGACCGGCCCAGGCGTTCGCATAAGCCTTCGATCCGGCTGGCTTCGTTCACCGCACGTCCGATCACGGTGAAGTCGAGCCGCCGGGCCGCTCCAACATTGCCATAGACCACTTCGCCCCGATGCAGCGCGATATCGAGTGCCAGCGCGGGCAAGGCTTCCTTGCGTCGGGCAGCGTTGAGAGCGGCCGTGCGCGCCAGCGTCTCCTGTGCTGCCGCCAGGGCATGAACGCAGGCCTGCTCCCCATCGGGCCCGTCCTCAGGGAAGACGGCCAACAACCCGTCACCCAGGAACTTGAGGACCTCGCCGCCATGGTCGGACAGCGAGCCGCCGATGGCCTCGAGGTACTGGTCGAGCCAGCGCACCACGCATAACGGATCTTCCCGGCTGGCCAGGGCAGTGAAGCCGCGAAGATCCGCGATCAGGATCGCCGCGTCGATCGCACGGCCGGTGCCGCGATGGACTTCCCCCGCCAGCACGCGTTGGGCCGTCATCGGGCCGAGATAGACGCTCAGCAACTCCGATGCGGTCCTGGTCAGGGCGAACCGGCAGGCGGCCAGCCCGATCGTGGGCAGCAGCGCGTCGAGCGCAGCGAGTTCGTGGCCACCAAATCCGCCCAGCCGATCGGTCGCGACGCCGAGCGCCATGCCAGGCAGGGCGGGCGTCGTCGGCCCGCCGAAGCGAACCAACCACATCACGTAATGTGTCGCCCCTTGCTGACGCAGTTCCGCCAGGATCGGGATGACGTCGCAACCCTCGCCACGTTCGAGCTGCCAGCAATGAACCTGCAGGTCGTGGGACAGCATGTAGACGATGGGGCTGCGCCCGTAGGCGGCCTCGTCCTCGTCGGCGGCCATGTAGGGAGTCTCGTCGGTCGCTACATCAGTGCCAGGCCGCCAGACGAAGGAAAGCGCCCGGACAGTAGGATCGATCGCGCGCATGCTCAGGCTGACCCGCCAGAGCGGGATGCCATGACCCAAGAGCTGCTCGCAGGCCTGCGCCAGCAGATCGCGCAGATCGTCATTGGCAACGGCGCCCCGCAGGACCAGGTCGCTTACCTCCATGATCCATGAGGGAACGTCTTTATGCACCGATCGGCCTCACGATTCGGAAGTTGGACGTGGCCGGCACCCAATGAGCCAGCCTCAGGCGCCATGGCCGGCATGCTTGATGCTGCTCAAGTGCCGCCGAGCTCAATCTACCGCGCTACCGCGGCAGCAACCGACACGAATCCTGACCAGCCAGAGCCTTGCCTTACCCGCCGGGGACGTTCAACGATCCTTGGCATAGGGAACGCCGATCGCCTTGGGTGCCACGGCCTTGCCGACGAAACCAGCCAGGAGCAGAACGGTGACGACGTAGGGAATGGCCTGCACAAACTGGCTGGGGATCTGACCGATCCCCGGAATTGCATTGCCCTGGAGGCGGATCTGCAGCGCGTCGGTGAAGGCGAACAGCAGGCATGCCAACATGGTCGGACCCGGCCGCCATTTGCCGAAGATGAGCGCGGCCAGGGCCAGGTATCCCTTGCCGGCGCTCATGTCGCGGAGATAGCCGGCATTCTGCGCGATCGAAAGATAAGCGCCGGCGATGCCGCAGACGGCGCCTGACACCATGAGCGCGCGGTAGCGCATCCAGGGCACGGAGATGCCGGCGGTGTCGACAGCGGCCGGATTCTCGCCGACGGCGCGCAGGCGCAGCCCGAAGCGGGTCTTCCAGACGACCCACCAGGTCAGCGGGACCGCCAGTGCCGCGAGGTAGACGAGGAGATTGTGGCCGGAAATCAGCTCGCCATACAGCCCGCCGACGATCGGTACGCTGCGCATTGCTTCCACGAAGGGCAGGTCAATCGGTGTGAAGCGGGCCTCGTCGGCACTGACCGGAATGCGGCCGGCCTGCTGGAACCAGGCATTGGCCAGCACCGGTCCCAGGCCCGCCACCAGAATGTTCAGGGCCATGCCCGACACGACTTGGTCACCACGATGGGTGATGGTAGCGAATCCGTGCACCAGGGCCAGCCCGGTACCGAACAGCATGGCAGCCAGAAGGCCAGCCCAGGCATTGCCGGACAGCTCGGCCACGGCGGCAGCGGCGAACGCCCCACCCAGCATCTTGCCTTCCAGCGCGATGTTGACCACGCCTGCGCGTTCACTGAACAGGCCGGCCAGTGCGGCCAGCACCAGCGGAGCCGCCAGGCGCAGCGTGCTGTCGAGCAGGAGGAGGGCAGGGATCCACCACTCGCTCATGCCGCCACCATCATGCTGCGGCGGAACAGGCGCTCGAGGGTCGGGCGGAAGAAGTGCTCGAGGGCGCCCGCGAACAGGATCACCAGACCCTGAACCACTACCACCATGTCCTTGGTAATTGCGGGCATGTCGAAGGCCAGTTCCGAGCCACCCTGGTAGAGGGCGCCGAACAGGATGGCGGCCAGGATGATGCCGATCGGATGGTTGCGGCCCATCAGGGCCACTGCGATGCCGACGAAGCCGTAGCCACCGGTGAAGTTCAGGAGGAGCCGATGCTGGCTGCCCATGATCTCGTTCAGGGTGATGAACGAGGCGAGTGCGCCCGACAGCGCCATGGCCATCATCTGCCATTTGGCCGGTGAGATGCCGGCATACACGGCCGCTTGGTCGTTGCGGCCGACCACGCGCAGTTCGAACCCGGCCCTGGTCCTGGTGAGGAACAGCCAGAACAGGAACGCGCAGATCAGCGCCCAGAGGAAGGAGAGGTTGAGCGGGGTCTCAGGCAGCGACAGGCCGAACCGCTCGGCGATCTGCCAGAGCTCGGGTAGCCAGGTGTTCTCGGGAAACATCGCCGACTCGGGAGACGAACTGCCCGGCCGGATCAGCACGTAGACCAGCAGGTAGGTCATGATCGACGCGGCGATGAAGTTGAACATGATGGTGGTGATGACGATATGGCTGCCCCGCCTGGCCTGCAGCCAGCCCGGAACGAAGCCCCACGCCGCGCCGAACAGGGCCGAGCCGATCATTGCCAGCGGCAGCACGAGGAAGAAGGGCAGATCGCCCAGATAGAGGCAGACCAGGGTAAGCCCCAGGCCGCCGATATAGGCTTGGCCCTCCGCGCCGATGTTGAACAGGCCGGCATGGAAGGCGATGGCCACTGCCAGGCCCGTGAACACGAAGTTGGTGGCATAGAACAGTGTCCAGCTCAGCATCTCGGCATTGCCGAATGCACCGCGAACGAGATAGCCGGATGCTTCCAGCGGACTCTCGCCGAGCGCCACCACCACGAGGCCGGCGATCAGGAAGGCGACAGCCAGGTTCAGGAGCGGCAGAAGGCCATAGTCGGCCCAGGCTGGCAGGCGCCGGACGCCCGATGCGGCCATCACGCCGCCTCCTTTCGGATGCCTGCCATGAGTAAGCCGATCTTCTTCTCATCGGCCTGACCGCCAGCGAGTTCACCGGTCATCGTGCCGTCGAACATGACCAGGATCCGATCGGCCAGAGACATGATCTCGTCGAGCTCCACCGAGACCAGCAGGACGGCTTTGCCTGCATCCCGCATCTCGATCAGCCGCCGGTGGATGAACTCGATGGCGCCGATGTCCACGCCCCGGGTCGGCTGGCCAACCACCAGGAGGATCGGGTCGTGCTCGATCTCCCGGGCCAGCACCAGTTTCTGCTGGTTGCCGCCGGAGAAGGCCGTGGCGTCGTAATTGGGGTCTGGCGGACGGACGTCAAAGATTCTCATCCATTCGGCGCAGCGCTCGACCAGCTTGCGACGATCGAGGAACAAGCCATCCGTGCAGTCAGGCCGGTCCTGATAGCCCAGGAAGGCATTTTCCCAGGCGGGAAAGCCGCGGACCAGGCCCATCCGCAGTCGGTCCTCCGGCACGTGGCCAAGTCCTTCTGGCCGGTGGCCGCTTGCGTCGACTGGCCGCCCATCGAGTTCGACAGAACCCGACGCCGCCTTGCGGATGCCAGTGATCGCTTCGAGGAGTTCGGTCTGGCCATTGCCCGCCACGCCGGCAATGCCGAGGATCTCGCCACGCCGGACGTCGAACGAGACTCCCTTGACCCTCTCGACCCCCTGCCGATCGGTCACCACGAGATCGTGCACACGCAAGGCCAGCGTGGTCGGCTTGGCCAGCCCCTTGTCGACCCGCAGGAGCACCTTGCGGCCGACCATCAATTCGGCCAGCTCCTCGCGCGACGTCTGGGCCGTCGGCCGGTGGGCGACCATGGCGCCCTGGCGCATGACGCTGACATGGTCGGTCACCGCCATGATCTCGCGGAGCTTGTGGGTGATCAGGACCACCGTACGCCCTTGTGCCTTCAGGCTGCGCAGGATGCGGAACAGATGGTCAGCCTCCTGCGGCGTCAGCACGCCCGTGGGTTCATCCAGGATCAGGACCTTGGCGCCTCGGTAGAGAGCCTTGAGGATCTCGACCCGCTGCTGCACGCCGACGGGCAGGTCGGCTACGACCGCATCGAGGGGGACGTCCAGCCGGTACTCGCGCTCCAGCCGCAGCACTTCCGCCCGTGCCTTGGCCGCCCCAGCGGCCAGCAGGGGTCCGCCCTCTGCGCCCAGCAGCATGTTCTCCAGCACGGTGAAGGTGTCGATCAGCATGAAGTGCTGGAACACCATCCCGATACAGGCACGGATCGCGTCCTGCGGACCCTGGATCCGCACAGGCTGCCCATCGATCAGGATCTGCCCTGCATCGGCCTGATAATAGCCATAGAGGATATTCATCAGGGTCGACTTGCCGGCACCATTCTCCCCGATGATCCCGTGGACGGTGCCGGTCTGGATGTCCAGGTCGACGGAGCGGTTGGCATGAACCGCGCCGAACCGCTTGTCGACGCCGCGCAGGCTGATGGCTAGCGGCGCCGAGGAAGGCTGCTGGCGCTGGAACATGGTACTCCGGTCGAAGTGCAGGACCGCCGGCTGGGCTTACTGCTGCTTGGAGTAGTAGTCCTGCACGGTGATCTCCCCTGAGATGATCTTGGCCTTGGCCTCGTCGAGCTTGGCTACGACGTCCGGCGTGAGGACCTCCTTGTTGTTCTCGTCCAGCGCATAGCCCACGCCCTCCTCCTTGAGGCCGAGGTTGAGCATGCCTGCCTGCCAAGTCCCAGCCTGTGCTGCCTTGAACGCCTCGTATACCGCTACGTCCACGCGCTTGAGCATCGAGGTCAGCACGTTGCCGGGGTAGAGGTGGTTCTGGTTGCTGTCGACGCCGATCGAGAACTTGTCCTTGTCCTTGGAAGCTTCGAGCACACCCAGCCCTGCCGCACCTGCTGCGGCGTACACGACATCCGCGCCATTGTCGTAGTGGCTGAAGGCAAGTTCCTTCGCACGGGTCGCATCGGTCCAGGCGGCCGGAGTCGTGCCGACATAGTTGGCGGTGAGCTGGACCTGCGGATTGGCCGCCTTGGCTCCCTGCTCATAGCCCCACTCAAAATTGTGAATCAGCGGGATGTCCATGCCGCCCACGAAGCCGATCTTGCCGGTCTTGCTGGTCAGCGCCGCCGCCATGCCGACAAGGTAGCTGCCCTCGTGCTCCTTGAAGAGGATCGACTGGACGTTGGGCTTGTCGACGCTGGCGTCGATGATGGTGAACTTGCCATCCGGGTACTTCGTCGCGATCGCCTCGAGCGAGGTGCCGAAGGCAAAGCCGACGACGACGACGACGCTCGCCCGCCGCGCCATGCGCTCCAGCGCCTGATCGCGCTGGCTTTCGTTGGTCACCTCGAACTCGAGATAGTCGATGCCGGTCTCGGCCTTGAACTTCTCGGCGCCGTTGTAGGCCGCCTCGTTGAACGACTTGTCGAACTTGCCGCCCATGTCGAAGATCAGGGCCGGCTGGAAGTCCTGCGCCTGCGCCGCGACCGACAAGCTGAGCAAGCTCGCTGCTGCGAGAAGAACCGAACGGCGGATCATCGCTGTCTCCCACGTGACAAGATCGGGCGGGTCGACCGCCGCACGCATGACTGGAGCCTAAGCAAGGCGTAGCACTTGGCAAGCGCTGTTCACTGCCGGATCAAGACGACCGGATCCAGCGGCGCGCCAGCAGGACCATGCCATTGCACACGCCGAGCCCAAGGAGCGCCGGAATCAGGTGGGCGAAGGCACCTTCGGCCGGGGCATAGGCGAACGTCCAGGCGATCTTGGTGACGGTCATAAGGTTGAGGACGACGAGGCCCCACAGGAACGACCGCACCCAGAACGCCATCGCCAGTGCCGTCAGCATCAACGGCACGAGCAGGGCCAGTGCCAGCTTGGCAACCGTCCATTCGCCAAGCAGGTAGTCGCGCTCCGCATCCAGCATCGCCTGGACGCCTGGCGAGACTGTCGTCGGAGCTGGAAACCAGAACATGCTGGTTGCCAGGGCCAGGAGCGTGCCCACGATCCCCACCAGACTGCGCTGATAGGCGAAGTAGCAGAACGGCAGCAGGAACAACGGCCGGATGTACCAGCTGAGCAGATTGTGGTGCCTGGCCCAAGCCCACTGCACGACGTCAGCGAGTTCCATCGTTCCACGGCCATGACGTCACCGAGGTGCCGCCGCCCGCTGCAAGCGGTCTCGGATCGCTTCCGCCAAGCCGTCACCAGGGATGGGCATCACCGCGATGCGCGCCGCACCCGAGCGGTCAGCCCGACGCAGCATCGCGAACAAGTTGGCAGCGGCTTCCTGCAGGTCACCGGATGGGCTGAGGTTGAGGGTCACGCAGGCGCCCGCCGGCACGTCGTTGCCGAACGCCAGGAGTGCCTCATCCGCCGACACCGTCAGGGCATCGAGGCGCACCGCTGCCAACGGTGCGTAGTGGGAGGACAGCATCCCAGGTGAAGCGGGACGATCGGGATCCGGACCAGCCTGCCCAAGCTTGCCCAGGACGGCCTCCAACTCGGCTCTTGGCAGACCGCCCGGCCGCAGCATCACCGCGCGATCCGGCCGGGACAGGTCGATCACCGTGCTTTCCAGCCCAACCGGGCATTCGCCGCCATCCAGCACCATGGCGACGGCCGCGCCCAGGTCATCCGCCACGTGCCGGGCAATGGTGGGGCTGATCCGTCCTGACGGATTGGCCGAGGGTGCCACGATTGGCAGGGCCACTTCCGCCAGCAGGGTACGTGCCACCGGATGCGCAGGGACCCTGATCGCGATCGTGTTGAGCCCCGCCGTCGCGTACCGGGAGATCGGAGCATCTGCGCTGGCAGGCAGGACCAGCGTCAGTGGTCCGGGCCAGAACCGTTTGCCCAGCCGGAGGGCGCGCTCGTCGAAGCGTACCAGTGCTGCGGCGGCGGCCACGTCCGGTACATGGACGATCAATGGGTTGTGAGACGGACGGCCCTTGGCCTGGTAGACGCCCCGCACCGCCGCATCGTCCGTTGCGTTGGCGCCCAGGCCATAGACCGTCTCGGTTGGAAACGCGACGAGGCGGCCGGAGCGTAGAAGCTCGGCCGCCTCGCGGATCGAAACTGGGTCCGGTGGGACGATCCGGTTCACGCCTGCCGGCGCAGCCGGAACATGCCGACGCCCACGGCGATCGCAAACAGGATCTTGGCGATCTCGCTGGGGAGGAACGGCAGGACGCCATGCACGATGGCATTGTCAAAGCCAATCAGGACCGAAAGCCAGGCAACACCCACGACGAAGATCGCGAGAATTCCGCCCGTGACCGCCAGGGCCATACGGGCAAGGCCATGGCCGCCCTGGACGATCCAGCCGGCAATCGCGGCGGCGGCGACGAATCCGAGCAGATAGCCACCCGTGGGGCCGACCATATAGGCGAGGCCAATGCCACGCTCCGGCGTTCCCACGAACACTGGCAGGCCGACCGCACCCTCGGCCAGATAGGCCACGACTGTGGCAGCGCCCAGCCGCCACCCATAGGCCATTCCGATCAGCACCACGACGGCCGTCTGCATGGTCATCGGCACCGGCCAGAAAGGCACCTGCACCTTCGCGGATGCATAGAGCAGCAGCGTGCCGAACAGGACCAGCGCCACGTTGCGCAGCATCGGCCGCTCGGTCGGCCAGAGCTTGTCGATGGGAGAGACGAACGTGGTGGACATGACGATTCCCGGACGGCTTGTGGCAGGGCACAAGCTTAGGTCGGTCACACGTGAGCGCAAGTGTCAGGAATGCGCGGCCGCGAGTGCTCGCCAGCCGATGTCCCGGCGGCAGAAGCCATCGGGCCAGTCGATCCGGTCGACCGCCTGATAGGCCCGGTCACGTGCTTCCTGGAGTGACGCACCCAGCCCGGTCACGTTCAGCACGCGCCCGCCATTGGCGAGCAGGCGTTCGCCGTCGCTTACCGTGCCTGCATGAAAGAGAAGCAGGTCGTCGCCTTCCAGCCCTGCCGTACCGCGGATCTCGGTGCCCTTGCGATAGGGGCCCGGGTATCCCTTGGCTGCCAGCACGACGCTCAAGGCATGCGCATCGAACCAGCGCAGATTCATGTGGCCCAGCTGTCCGTCGATGGCGCCCAGGATGAGTTGGCACAGGTCGGTCATCAGGCGGGGCAGGACGACCTGGCACTCGGGATCGCCGAACCGGACATTGTACTCGATCAGCTTCGGCCCATCTGCGGTCAGCATCAGGCCGGCATAAAGGAAGCCCTTGAAGGGCTGCCCCTCCGCCGCCATGCCTCCTAGCGTCGGGCGGATGATCTCCTGCATCACGCGCTCGACCAACTCCGGCGTCAGGATTGGGGCGGGCGAATAGGCGCCCATCCCGCCGGTGTTCGGCCCGGCATCGCCATCGAACGCGCGCTTGTGGTCCTGGGCGGTGCCGATCTCCAGGGCATGGGTGCCATCGCACAAGGCGAAGAGGGATGCTTCCTCGCCCTGGAGGCATTCTTCGATCACCAGCGTTGCACCCGCCTCGCCGAAGCCACCGCTGAACGCATCGTCGACGGCCGCCAGCGCCTCCTCGATGGTGCCCGCCACCACCACGCCCTTGCCCGCGGCCAAACCATCGGCCTTGACTACGATCGGCGCACCTTCCGCCCGCACATAGGTGCGAGCGTCCTCCTCCTGTCCGCGGGTGAACGTCCGGTAGCGGGCGGTCGGGATACCGTGCCGCGTACAAAAATCCTTGGTGAACGCCTTCGAGCTCTCGAGCCGCGCCGCTGCGGCGGACGGACCGAAGGCACGGACTCCAGCCTCCGAAAGGCGGTCGACCAGGCCAAGGGTCAGCGGCAGCTCAGGCCCGACCACGACCAGCCCGACGCCCTCGTCCAGTGCCAGCCGCAGCAGCCCCTCCACATCGTCGACCGGCACCGGCACGCAGCGGGCCACGTTGGCAATACCGGCATTGCCAGGCGCGCATAGCACCTCGCTGACCAGCGGCGAGGCCGCCAGCGACCAGCAGAGCGCGTGCTCGCGCCCGCCGCTGCCGATGACCAGGGTCTTCATGCAGGATTTCCCCTAGAGCCAGTAGATCAGACGATCAGGATCACGATCGCATGGCCGGCCAACAGCCGGTTTGTTCGCACCGAACGGGGACAGCATTGGCAGCTGTCGGCCAGTGGCCGCAAGATGGCCGTGCGCCGCCGCATGCCTAAGTCAGGCCATACGGATGCCGACTGATCCGGCCGCCAGCCGGCTTGCGGCAATAGCGGTGGCACGAGCATGGATAGTGCTTGTCAGGCCGCGGCACCGACAAGGCGCTCTTCGGGCTGGCCGAGCATGCTCCCACCGTTCGCGTCCGCCGCGTTGCAGGCAGGCCGTTCCGGTTCTATCTGCTGCCCGTCGGAAGGAGTGAAGGACATGGCGGCTTCGAAACTGGCGGTGGGGGTGCTGGGCGCGTCGGGCTACACCGGTGCCGAGCTTTTGCGCCTCTTGGGTCAGCATGACGGGCTTCGTGTCGAGGCGCTGACTGGAGACCGGATGGCGGGCAAGGAGATCGCCGAGGTCTTCCCCCACCTGGCTCCCCAGAAGCTGCCGCGCCTGGTCAAGATCGAGGATGTGGACTTCGCCACCCTGGATATCGTGTTCTGCTGCCTTCCGCACGGGACGACCCAGGAAGTGCTGCGCGACCTTCCACACAACGTGAAGATCGTCGATCTGTCCGCAGATTTCCGCCTCTACGATCCGAAGGCGTATCAGCAGGTCTATGGGCACCCCCATAAGGCGATCGAACTCCAGCGTGAGGCCGTCTACGGCTTGACCGAGCACTACCGCGAGAAGGTGAAGTCCACCCGGCTGGTTGCCAATCCCGGTTGCTACACCACGACTAGCGAGCTGCCGTTGATCCCGCTGCTGGCAGAGGAGTTGATCGAGCGGGACCCGATCGTGATCGACGCCAAGTCGGGCGTGTCCGGTGCCGGCCGGTCGGTGCGGGAGAACCTGCTCTTCACCGAGATCGCCGACAGCTTCGCAGCCTATGGCGTCGGCAATCACCGGCATGCCCCCGAAATCGACCAGTGCCTGGGCGACTTCGCCGGTGGCACCGTCAAGGTCAGCTTCACGCCGCACTTGGTACCCATGGTCCGCGGCATTTTTGCTACGACCTATGTGCGGATGAAGCAGGGCGTGCTGGTCCAAGACCTCCAGGAGCGGCTGGAGGAGGCCTACCAGGACGAGCCGTTTGTCCATGTGCTGCCGATGAGGTCGCTGCCGGCGACCAAGCAGGTGCGTGGCTCCAACCACTGCCTGATCGCCGTGCACCCGGATCGGATCGAGGGGCGCGCCATCCTCCTGTCCGTCAGCGACAACCTGATCAAGGGCGCATCCGGACAAGCGCTCCAGAACATGAACGTGATGGTGGGGCTGCCGGAAACGGCGGGCCTTACCATCGGCCCGCTCTTTCCGTGACCGTCACGTTCGACGATGTCCGTGCAGCACAAGGGCGCATCGCCGGTGCGGTCCTCCGAACGCCCTGTCTGCCCTCCCGCACTCTTTCCGAGATCACCGGCGCGCAGGTCCGCCTGAAGTTCGAGAACTTCCAGTATACCGCCTCGTTCAAGGAACGGGGCGCCCTGAACCGGCTCTTGCAGATCAGCGACGCGGAGAGGCGGCAGGGGGTCATCGCCATGTCGGCGGGCAACCATGCCCAGGGCGTAGCCTATCACGCCAGCCGGCTGGGCATCCCGTCAGTCATCGTGATGCCGGCTTTCACTCCGATCGTGAAGGTCGAGAACACCCGCAAGCTGGGGGCTCGGGTCGAGTTGTTCGGGGCCAGCGTCGAGGAGGCCGGCGGCCATGCGCGGGAGATCGCTGCGCGCGAGGGTCTCCTGTTCGTGCATCCGTTCGACGATGCCGAGGTGATCGCCGGCCAGGGCAGCATCGCCTGTGAGATGCTGGACGAGCATCCCGACCTCGAGGTGCTGGTCGTTCCGATCGGGGGCGGTGGGCTGATTGCCGGCATGGCGACGGCGGCCAAGGTCATCGCGCCAGACATCGAGATCATCGGGGTGGAGGCGGCACTCTATCCCTCGGTCTGGCGTCTGCGGCGCAACCTGCCGATCGAGGCGGGTGGTCCGACGATCGCCGAAGGCATTGCCGTCAAGAACCCCGGTGTCCTCACGTTACCGATCATCGAGAGGTTGGTCGACGACGTTGTCCTGGTCGACGAGGCGGCCCTCGAGACGGCCGTCCTGATGCTGCTGGAGATCGAGAAGACCGTGGTGGAAGGTGCGGGAGCCGCTGGATTGGCGGCTCTTCTTTCCCATGCGGACCGGTTCCGCGGCAGGAGGGTCGGCTTGGTGCTTTGCGGCGGCAACATCGACAGTCGCCTTTTGTCCGCCGTGATCCTGCGGGGCCTCGTCCGCACCGAGCGGCTGGTCCGCTTTCGGGTGAGCCTGCCCGACCGGCCCGGCAGCCTCACCCAGGTGACGGCGCTGATCGCCAAGTGCGGGGGCAATGTCGTGGACGTCGGCCACCAGCGCGCGTTTGCCCGCATCTCGGTAATGCAGACCGATGTCGACGTGACGATCGAGACCCGCAATGCAGCCCACGCCGCGCAGATCCGGAACATGCTGGCGGCGGAGGGCTATGCCGTCCGCAGCCTGGACGAAGCTCCATCATCCGGCGGCTTCTGATCCAGGATAGGATCAAAGTCTTTAACAATCTATCAACTCGTGGTAGAACTCCTCTCCAACCTTCTTGGAGTGGTGCGGTGCGTGTCCTGATCCTGGAACAGACGTCCCGCATCCTTTCAGGCCTGCTGCGCGAGCCGGGCGAACGACTGGACCTGCGCGGCATGGCCAGCTTGGCCGAGGCGATGCTGCTGCGGGAACGGCCGGGATGGCAGCCCGACGCGATCCTGGCGGAACTTACCTTGCCCGATGGCGAGGGAGCGGAGATCGTGGATGCCCTGCAGGCCGCTTTTCCGGGCACACCCTTGCTGTTCATCACGGGCGACTGCGGCCAGCTGCGCCGCCAGCTTCATGCGCTCACCGCTCGTCCGATCGGCGTCCAGCGGCAACTGGCCGACGACCGGCGCGAAATCCTGGGCGAGATTGAGGTGGTTGCGCGCCGTGCTGCCGAGCAGGCCGTGAGCCAAGCCGTCGATCGCCTGATGGCACGTCTGGGTCTGCAGGACGAAGACGGCGTCAAAACCGCCGTCCGCTTAGCCAGGGCCTACGAAAATGCCCGCTCTCAGTTCTGGTCCGCCATCACCTCCGGCCTCGCCGGCGGCTTCCTGATCGCCTTGGGACTGGGCCTGATCGCCTTGATCAAGGGCGGCCGGCTGGCTCCCTGATCGAAAGCGTAACCAGCTACTCCGCCTTCTCGGCATAGGCGCGCGTAGACCGCTTGAAGTGCATCCTCGTTCACTCGCCTAGCATCGCTGATACCACTCCGTGTCAGCCTCCTTTCCCAGACCTTGGTGCAACGGCCTCTGTCGCCGGCCGAAATCGTCCGTCGAAGCGGCCGCAGCGTCCTGACCAGACGTATCGGCGTGTGTATGCTTTTGGCCGCGGACGCGAGGGGTCCGCGGCATCCCAGAGGCATAGCTTGAGCGTTCCACTCGATCTCCTGGCCGCAGCCACGGCAGTACGGGCGAATGCGTTCGTCCCCTACTCGCACTTCGCCGTGGCCGCTGCCTTGCGCACCCGATCCGGGCGGATCCATGCCGGCGTGAACGTCGAGAACGTCGCCTATCCGCAGAGCCAGTGCGCGGAGGCTTCGACAATCGGCATCATGGTCGCTGCGGGAGACCGCGAGATCACGGAGTCGCTGGTGCTGGCTGGCGGAGAACGGCTGATCGCCCCTTGCGGCGGCTGCCGGCAGCGACTGGCGGAGTTCGCGACGGACGACACACCGGTCCACCTCTGCCACCCCGATGGCCGCCACCTCCTGACCAGCATGGGCGAACTTCTGCCGCATGCATTCAGCCCCGGCCATCTCAGCGACGATGCCATTGGCCCTGTTTCGAAGACCGCAGCTGGCCGGGTGCGGCTGCGTCTGCCTGAAGCGGCGCCATCGGTTGCAATCGTTCTGGGGTCCGGCCTGGGAAGCCTTGTCGAGGACCTTGAGGACGCCGATGGCTTCGCCTATGCGGATCTGCCTGGCTTCCCCGTCTCGACCGTGCCGGGTCATGCTGGAAGGCTCGTGATCGGCCGCCTGTCGGGCGTGTCCGTAATGTGCTTCCAGGGGCGCGTGCATCTCTACGAAGGCAAGCCTGCAGCCTCGGTTCTGCCGCTGCTGCAGCTGATCCACGATCTCGGCTGCCGGCGCGTGATCCTGACCAATGCGGCGGGTTCACTGAAGCGCGAAGTGCCTGAGGGCGGGATCAGCCTGATCGCCGACCACATCAATTTCCTGGGCACGAGCCCGCTGGTCGGAGGGCCCAACTTCGTCGGGCTCGCCCAGGTCTACGATGCAGGCCTGCGCGACGTATTCCGGCGAAAGGCGGGCGAACTGGGCATGGCACTGCCTGAAGGGGTCTATCTAGCAACACTCGGACCCCAATTCGAGACACCTGCCGAAATACAGGCATTTCGGGCGCTCGGGGCGGACCTGGTCGGAATGAGCACCGTGCCCGAGGCGATCGCAGCGCGCTACTTGGGTCTCCGCGTTGCAGCACTTTCCGCCGTGACCAACCTCGCCGCCGGCATGGCCGAGCACGAGCTTAGTCATGACCACACCTTGTCTACCGCGAAGGTTGCCGGAGAGAAGCTCCGCCGCCTGATCGTCGGCTCGATCCAGGACATAGCCAGCGCATGATCGACAGAAACACCCAAGACCTCCTGGCCCAGGCTGCCGAGGCGTCGCCAACGCCGGAACTGGCCAGGCGGGCCATCCGGCTCGTGGACCTGACGTCGCTGAGCGGCCAGGAAACCGAGGCCGAGATCGACGCCTTGTGTCACAAGGCGGTCGCGAACCACGTGGCAGCGGTCTGCCTTTACCCCGTCTTTCTGCGGCAAGCGCGCCCGCTCCTGGCAGGCAGCGAAGTGCGCCTCGCGGCGGTTGCGAATTTCCCTGACGGGTCCGACGACATTGCGCGGGCAGCCGACGAGGCAGCGGCAGCAGTGGCCGACGGAGCCGACGAGGTCGACGTCGTGGCCCCTGTCAATGCGATCATGGAAGGTGATGTCGGTATCGTCGGCGAGTTGATCGAGGCCGTGCGCGTGGCGATCGGACCGTCAACGACGTTGAAGCTCATTCTGGAGACGGGGATCCTAGCCGATCCAGACCGGATCACCGCCGCGGCCCGTGCGGGGGTCATGGCCGGCGTCAACTTCCTGAAGACCTCGACGGGCAAGGTGCCGGTCGGTGCCACGCCGGAAGCCGCCGCGGTCCTGATGCAGGTCTGCGAGGATGCTGGCCTTCGGGTGGGCTTCAAGGCGTCAGGCGGGATCCGGACGGCCCGTGATGCCGCCCAATATCTGGCGCTGGGCGATGCCATCATGGGGAAAGACCGGATCACCGCCAGAACCTTCCGCTTCGGCGCGTCCTCCCTCCTGGACGATCTGCTGCGCGTCGCGGGCGGCGGATCCTCCGCGGAAGGCGGCAGCGGCTACTGATGCTCCCTCAGGAAGTCATCCGTGCCAAGCGGGACGGCCTCAGACTTTCCGACGAGGCGATCGACGCCTTTGCTCACGGACTCGTCGACGACAGCTGGAGCGAGGGCCAGATCGCGGCGCTGGCAATGGCGATCCTGTTGCGCGGGATGGACCGCCATGAAACCGCACGGCTGACACGCGCCATGGCCGATTCCGGTGATCGGCTTGTCTGGACTGATCTGCCGGGGCCAGTCGTGGACAAGCACTCGACCGGAGGGATTGGCGACAAGGTCAGCCTGATCCTGGCGCCGATCCTTGCAGCCTGCGGTTGCTTCGTGCCGATGCTGTCGGGCCGTGGTCTGGGCCATACCGGCGGCACGCTGGACAAGCTCGATGCTATCCCAGGCTATCGCAGCGCGGCGGCGCTGGAGCAGGTACGTCGGGCGGTACGGGAGGCGGGTTGCGCCATTGTCGGCCAGACCGGCGAACTGGCACCGGCCGACCGGCGCCTCTATGCGATCCGCGACGTGACCGCGACGGTCGAGAGCATCCCACTCGTCACCGCGTCGATCCTCTCCAAGAAGCTGGCGGCCGGACCGGAATGGCTGGTCATGGACGTGAAGGTCGGCTCCGGTGCCTTCATGACCGACTACGACGCCGCCCGCAGTCTCGCGCAGTCGATCGTCGAGGTCGCGAACGAGGCGGGCCTGCCCACGCGAGCGCTCGTGACCGACATGAATATGTGCCTGGGCCACAGCGCGGGCAATGCGCTGGAGGTCATGGAGGCCGTCGACATCCTGCGGGGCAAGAGAACCGCCGACCGGCTGGTCGAACTCAGTCTGGCATTAGCGACAGAACTCCTGGACATGGCCGGGACCGGCCATGGCAGAGCGACGGCCCTGGCCGCCCTGGAAGGTGGGGCTGCCGCCGAACATTTCGCGCGCATGGTGGCCGCATTGGGAGGACCCACCGACCTGATCGACCGGCCACACGCTCATCTGCCCATCGCGCCGGTTGTGCGACCAGTGAGGGCAGGGGAGCGCGGCCACGTCCAGGCAATGGATGCCCGAGCGCTCGGCATCGCGATCATCCACCTTGGTGGCGGACGACGTCACCCCGGCAGCATGATCCGTCATGATGTCGGCCTGACCGATCTCTGCGAGGTCGGCGCTCCCGTCGAGGCCGATACGCTGCTCGGAGTAGTTCATGCGGGGGACGAGGCGGCTGCGGACAGGGCAGTCGCCGACGTGCGGATGGCCTTCAGCATCGGGCCGGACCGTCCGGTCCGGCAGCCGCTGATCGTCGACCGGCTCGCTTGAGGGACAAAGACGACGCTGTGCGGGACCAGGAAAGTGAATGGGATGCCGACAGGTCATAGCGAAGCCGCCCGGCGCCGCGTATCCAGGCACGCGATGTACGGCAAGGGATTGGGAGTCTTTCTATGAGCGCGGTCCTGTTTGCGCCGTCGTCAGAGCGGATCGCGGCCAGCAACTGGACGGCCTTTGCCGCTGGCTGGCGTGAGCGTGAGCCTGGCCTGCCGGATGAACCGCATGCCTTCTGGCGCCACACGGTGGAGCATGCGCCGGCCTTCTGGCAGGAACTGCGCCGTTTCGCGTCGGTGATCGATGAGGGAGAACCCGAGCCTGCCCTGGTGGGCGACCGCATGCCCGGTGCCGCCTGGTTTCCCAACCTCCGCCTGTCCTTCGCGGAGAACCTGCTGCGGCGCGCCGATGACGGGATCGCCCTGATCGGGCACGATGAACGGGGACGTCGTCGCGACGTGACGTTCGCCGAGTTGAACCGGCAGACCGCGGGACTGGCAACATTCTTCGGCACGGTCGGGGTCGAGGTCGGTGATCGCGTAGCCGGGTTGCTGCCCAACGTTCCGGAGGCGATCATCGGGCTGCTTGCCGCGAATGCACGTGGCGCGTTCTGGTCGTCCTGCTCGCCAGACTTCGGCCTGCAGGGGGTGCTGGATCGGTTCGGGCAGATCGAACCGACCGTGCTCTTGACCGTGGATGGCTACCAGTACGGCGGCAAGCGGTTCGACATCCGCAGCAAGCTGGCGGAGATCGTGGCGGCGCTGCCATCGCTGCGAGCCGTCATCGTGGTTCCGTTCCTGGATGAGGCGCCGGACCTGGCGTCCATTCCCTACGCCGTCTCCTACCATGAGGCGATCCAGGATGGACCTGAGCGGCCGGCGTTCCGCCGGCTTCCGTTCGAGCATCCGCTCCTGGTGCTCTACAGCTCCGGCACCACCGGCAAGCCCAAGGCCATCGTCCATGGCCAGGGCGGCACGCTCTTCCAGCACCTCAAGGAACACCTGCTGCACGGCGACCTGAAGCCCGGTGACCGGCTGTTCTACTTCACCACGACCTCATGGATGATGTGGAACTGGCTGGTGAGCGGGCTTGCCGTTGGTGCCACGCTGGTGCTTTGGGAGGGCTCGCCGTTCCATCCAGATGGGAACGTGCTCTGGCGGATCGCCGCCGAGGAGCGCTTCACTCAGTTCGGGACATCTGCGAAATACATCGACGCTTGCAAGAAGGCCGGTGTGCGCCCGGCAGACTTCGATCTGTCGGCGCTCCGCACGCTGTTCTCGACGGGCTCGCCGCTGCTGCCGGAAAGCTTCACCTGGATCTATCAGGCGGTGAAGCAGGACCTGCAGGTGGCCTCGATCTCGGGCGGCACTGACATCGTGTCCTGCTTCGTGCTGGGATACCCGACGCTGCCGGTGCGCACGGGCGAGATCCAGGGGCCGGGGCTAGGCTTGGCGGTCGACGTGTGGAACGATGATGGCCATCCCGTGCGGGGCGAGAAGGGCGAACTGGTCTGCACGAAGCCGTTCCCCTGCATGCCGGTATCGTTCTGGAACGATCCGGACGGGAGCCGCTACCGAGCCGCCTATTTCGAGCGCTTCCCCGGTGTCTGGCATCATGGCGATTATGCCGAGATCACCGAGAGCGGCGGCTTCGTGATCCATGGCCGGTCCGATGCCGTCCTGAACCCGGGAGGCGTGAGGATCGGGACGGCGGAAATCTACCGGCAGGTCGAGCAGGTCGAGGAAGTGCTGGAGGCTATCTGCGTCGGCCAGGACTGGGAGGGCGACGTGCGGGTGGTGCTGTTCGTCAGGCTCCGGCCTGGGATCGTCCTTGACGAGGAACTGCGGGCGCGGATCAGGAAGCAGGTCCGCGACAACGCCACGCCCCGCCACGTGCCAGCGAAGATCGTCCAGGTGGCCGACATACCGCGCACGATGAGCGGCAAGATCACCGAGATTGCGGTGCGCGACATTATCCACGGCCGGACGGTCAAGAACACCGAGGCGCTTGCCAACCCGCGGGCCCTCGACCTGTACCGCGACCTGGACGAGCTGCGCCGTTGACGGAGGAGCCTCTTCTCCTGACGACCAGGGGCACCTGGATCGAAGCAATGGTCTGGAGCCTGCCAGGCATCGTTCCGTCCATCGCCCTCTGGGCAACTGGACTGGCGTCGGCCACGGAAGCTTTCGTTGGCATGCTCGGCGCCCTGGTAATCGCCGGGCTGCTCGCCTGGTGGCGCCATCGCCAGCTCGTCCCCCTTGTCGCCTGGCTCGAACGGTTGCGGATCGGCAGGAGCGTCACCGGTGCCGTGCCCGACAGCTTCCTGTACCGGCAGCTCCCGCATCCCCTGCTGGCGATCGAGCGGGAAACGCAGAATCTTCGTCGCCAGGTCGCTGCGTCCGACCAGCTGCAGCGTGCCCTGGTGGATGCCATCACGGATCCGGTCCTGGTCGTGGATGGCCGTGGCTATGTCCGCCTGGCCAACCCCGCGGCCGAACGCCACTTCGCCGATAAGCTCACCGACCAGCCGCTCGGCCGCTTCCTGCGGGACCCGGCGATCCTGGCGGCCATCGATTCGGCGATTCGGGCCAACGTGTCGTCGACCGTGAGCTTCAGCCCGCCGCTTGACCGGACCCGTCGCTACACCTGCGGCATCCAGCCGATGCTGACGCGGGAGGGCGATGCGGCCGCAGTCTTGTCCTTGCGGGAAACGTCGGAGCAGGTCGCGATCGAACGGATGCGCTCGGACTTCATCGCGAATGCCAGCCATGAATTGCGGACTCCGCTGACCGCTTTGGCGGGTTTCGTCGAGACATTGAAGGGGCCGGCCAAGAACGATCCGGATGCGCAGGCAATGTTCCTCGATACGATGGATGCCGAGGCGTCCCGGATGACCAGGCTGATCGACGACCTGCTGTCCCTGTCCAAGCTGGAAGCCGACGTGCATCGGCCACCTTCCGAGGATGTCGATCTAGCCGACGTGGTGGCGCTGGCGATCAGCGGGCTGGAACCCCAGCTGCGCAAGAACGCGACGGTCGTGGAAGCGCGGATGGAGGATGGACCGCTGCAAGTACGGGGCGATGCCGACCAGCTCCAGCAGCTGGTAGCGAACCTGATCGACAATGCCTCCAAGTATGGACGGCCCGGTGCGCCCGTGGTGGTGGACGTGGCACGTCTCAGCCCTGCCGGCGACGAGGCAGGTCCCCTGTCCGGCCGTACCGCCATTCGCCTGACCGTGATCGACCAGGGCGATGGGATTGCACCTGAGCATCTGCCGCGCCTGACCGAGCGTTTTTATCGGGTCGACAAGAGCCGATCACGCCGGGCCGGCGGAACCGGTCTCGGCCTCGCAATCTCGAAGCACATCATCAGGCGCCATGGCGGGCATCTGAATGTCGAGAGCGACCTCGGCATTGGCTCGAGGTTCAGCGTGTTCATTCCCGCACGCTGAGCGGGCATCGTCATCGAGTTGTCACCAAGACGCCATAAAAGGGGCACCGCGCTGAGCGATCAGTCGGCGCATCGCACGCCACCTATGGAATCCATCTGATGAAGCATCTGGCCTTTGCCGCGGCCGGCCTGGCCCTGGCCGCCTTCGCCACGGACGCGCAAGCCCGCGACCAGATCCGCATTGTCGGCAGCTCGACTGTGTTTCCGTTCTCCACCGCCGTTGCCGAGAACTTCGGTGCGAAGTCCGGCATGAAGACCCCCGTCGTTGAAAGCACCGGCACGGGCGGTGGCATGAAGCTGTTCTGCAGCGGCGTAGGCGAAAGCTTTCCGGACATCACCAACGCATCCCGCCGGATCAAGTCAACGGAGCTCGAGGCCTGTGCCAAGGCCGGTGTCGCCGAGGTGACCGAGGTCCAGATCGGCTTCGACGGGATCGTTCTCGCTTCCGACAAGTCGGCGGAGGACGTCAATCTGACCATCCCGGAGGTCTTCAAGGCGCTTGCCAAGGAGGTTCCGGTCGACGGGAAGATGGCGCCCAATCCCTACACGATGTGGAACGAGATCAACCCCGATCTGCCTGCCGTCAAGATCGAGGTCCTCGGCCCGCCCCCGACTTCCGGCACGCGTGACGCGTTCGTCGAACTGGTCATGGACCATGGCTGTGCCACCTTCCCCGAGATCGAGGCGCTGGAGAAGGACGCGAAGACCGCAGCCTGCCAGACGATCCGTGAGGATGGCGTGTATGTTGAGGCTGGCGAGAACGACAACCTGATCGTGCAGAAGCTCAAGGCCAATCAGAATGCCGTCGGCATCTTCGGCTACAGCTTCCTCGAGCAGAACATGGACAGCCTGAACGGTCACCCGATCGACGGCAACGAGCCGACGTTCGAGAACATCGCCGACGGCAAGTATCCGATCTCTCGCTCGATCTACTTCTACGTCAAGAACGCCCATGTCGGCGTGGTGCCCGGCATCAAGGAGTTCGTCGAGGAGTTCACGAGCGAAGCCGCCTTCGGCGAGGACGGCTACCTGGTCGACAAGGGGCTGATCCCGCTCCCCGAGGAGAAGCGCGAGGCAGTGCGCAGCAGTGCCATGGCGCTGACCCCCGTCAACCTGGGCTCCTGATCGTTCTTGAACCTAGGCGGCCGCGTGCCGCCTGATCCTTGAAGGCCTCAGGAGCTGCAGTCCGCTCCTGAGGCCTGCATTCATGGTCCGCGATCGGGCGGCTGACACATGTATACTCTGGCGATCATTCTCGTGATGGCAGCGGGCGCATTTATGCTCTCGCGCCAGCGGGCATGGGCACTGGCAGGCGGGCGTTCCAGCGCGCTGCACAGCCGTCCCGGCCATTATGGCTGGTACGCTGCCATGCTCTCGGGCGGCCCGGCGATCCTGGTTGTGCTGCTCTGGTTCCTTGTCTCCTCGTCCATCGTCGGCTCGTTCATCGTGGCCGGGCTGCCGGACACGGTCCGTGACCAGGGGCCGGATGCCGTGCAGTTCTTCATGCAGGATGTGCGCCGCATCGCTGCCGGTCTGTCGCCGACGGGAACGTCGACGCCGGAACTGCTGGACGCGGGCAACAGCTACATGACGGCCATGCTCGCCGGGAACTGGGTGTTCGGGCTGGTCGGCATCATCCTGGCTGGTTGGCTTGGGCTCGTGGCCTACCGGACCGTCCACCCCGACTTCCGCGCGCGCAACAAGGTCGAGCGTTGGCTGGACTATGCCCTGCTGACGGCAGCGGCGATTTCTGTGCTGATCACGGCAGGCATCGTGTTCTCGGTGCTCTTCGAAACGCTGCGCTTCTTCACGATGGTATCGCCGATCGAGTTCTTCTTCGGCCTGAACTGGAGCCCGCAGACGGCGATCCGCGCCGACCAGGTCGGATCGAGCGGAGCGTTCGGTGCTGTCCCGCTGATCGCAGGCACGCTGTTGATCACCGCCATCGCAATGTTCGTCGCCGGTCCCATCGGCATCATGGCGGCGATCTGGCTGTCCCAGTATGCGCCCAAGAACGTGCGCGACGTCGCCAAGCCGCTGATGGAGATCCTCGCGGGCATACCGACCGTGGTCTACGGCTTCTTCGCCGCGCTGACGGTGGCGCCGTTCCTCCGGCGCATCGGCGAGGCGATCGGCCTGAACGTCGCCTCGGAAAGCGCGCTTGCCGCCGGCGTGGTCATGGGGATCATGATCATCCCGTTCGTGTCGTCGCTGTCCGACGACGCCATCAATGCCGTGCCCAAGTCATTGCGGGACGGCTCATTCGGTCTCGGTGCCACGAAGGCGGAAACGATCCAGCGCGTTATCGTGCCGGCGGCGCTGCCAGGTATCATCGCCGGCTTCCTGCTGGCGATCAGCCGGGCGATCGGCGAGACAATGATTGTCGTGATGGCCGCAGGCTTGGCCGCCAACCTCACGGCCAATCCATTTGCCGCGGTAACGACCGTTACGGTGCAGATCGTGACTCTGCTGGTGGGCGATCAGGAGTTCGACAGCGCCAAAACATTGGCTGCATTCGCCCTGGGCCTGTTCCTTTTCGGGATCACCCTCGTCCTCAACATCGTCGCTCTGTACATCCTCCAGCGGTTCCGGGAACGCTATGACTGAGATGGTACCGACCGCGGGCCGGTTCGCTGCGATCACGCAGCGCCCGCCCCGCCCGGCTGCCGACGTGGCGGCTCATATCCGGCGTCGCTACGCCAGAGAGCGTCGATTCAAGATGATCGGGCTGGGCGCGGTGGCCACCGCCGTGGCTCTGCTGTTCATCCTGCTTGCCACTGTGTTGGTGCAGGGGGCGGGTGCGTTCTCGCAGAGCTATGTGACTCTGGACGTCACGCTCGACGCCCAGGAGATCGACCCATCCGGGGACCGGGACCCGGACACCCTCGGCAACGCCAACTATCAGGGTCTGATCAACGACGCTCTCTATGCCCTGTTTCCCGAGGTGACCGATCGCTCCGGCCGGCGGAGCCTGCGGGCGATCCTGAGCAGTGCCAGCGCGCTGCAGCTGCGTCAGATGGTGCTGGACGATCCGTCGCTGATCGGTTCGACGGTGCCGGTGCGGTTTCTGCTCGACGACGAGCGCGACCAGTACGTGAAGGGCCAGGTGGACAAGACCGCGAGCGAAGACAATCGTCGCCTGAAGGACAGTGATATTGCGGCGGTCGACCGGCTCAGCGAGCAGGGACGGATTGACCAGGGCTTCAACTGGTCCTTGTTCACCAATGCGGACAGTCGCGAACCGGAGCAGGCGGGCCTGCGTGCCGCCCTGGTAGGCTCCTTCTGGATGATGCTGATCTGCTTCCTGTTGGCCGTGCCGACTGGCGTGGCGGCAGCGGTCTATCTGGAGGAGTTCGCGCCGAGGTCACGCTGGGTCGATCTCATCGAGGTCAACGTCAACAATCTGGCGGCTGTCCCCTCGATCGTATTCGGGCTCCTGGGGCTGGCGATCTTCCTGAACCTGTTCGGGATTCCGCGCTCGGCTTCGCTGGCGGGAGGCCTGACGCTGTCATTGATGACCCTGCCTGTCATCATCGTGGTGACCCGGGCGGCACTTCGCTCGGTTCCACCTTCGATCCGGGCGGCCGCCCTTGGCGTTGGGGCATCGCCACTGCAGGTGGTCGGGCATCACGTGCTGCCGCTGGCACTTCCCGGGATCATGACCGGCACGATCATCGGGATGGCCCGGGCACTGGGCGAAACGGCCCCGTTGCTCATGATCGGCATGATCGCCTTTATTGCGAACGCACCCAGCGGTCCCCTTGATCCGGCGACGGCCCTGCCCGTGCAGGTCTATCTCTGGTCGGACAGTCCGGAGCGGGCGTTTACGGAGCGGATGGCCGCAGCGATCATCGTCCTGCTGGCCTTCCTGATCGTGATGAACCTGATCGCGGTCCTGCTGCGCAGAAAATTCGAACGGACGTGGTGAGCAACATGGCGACTGCAGTCAAGCTGGACGATCTACCCAAGACCATGGCGGTGCCGCAGGCGGCCACGTCCAAGATGGCCGCCAGGAAGGTCAAGCTCTGGTACGGGGCCAAGCAGGCGCTGTTCGATGTCGATCTGGACATCGCAGCCAACTCGGTCGTCGCCCTGATCGGGCCATCAGGCTGCGGCAAGTCGACCTTCCTGCGCTGCCTGAATCGCATGAACGATACGATCGACGGCTGTCGGATCGAAGGTGACATCCGCCTGGACGGCACCGACATCTACGACCCGAATGTCGACGTGGTGCAGCTGCGTCAGCGGGTGGGCATGGTCTTCCAGAAGCCGAACCCGTTCCCGAAGTCGATCTACGAGAACGTGGCTTATGGACCTCGCATCCATGGGCTCGCATCCAACAAGGCCGAGTTCGACGAGATCGTCGAGACCAGCCTGAAGGGGGCGGGCCTGTGGAACGAGGTCGCCGATCGGCTCCAGCAGCCCGGCAACAGCCTGTCGGGCGGTCAGCAGCAGCGCCTCTGCATCGCCCGTGCCATTGCGGTGGCGCCCGAGGTGATCCTGATGGACGAGCCGTGCTCAGCGCTGGATCCGATCGCGACGGCAAAGATCGAAGAACTGATCGACGAACTGCGTCAGCATTTCACCATCTGCATCGTCACCCACAACATGCAGCAGGCTGCTCGCGTCTCACAGAAGACTGCGTTCTTCCACCTGGGCAAGCTGATCGAGTTTGGTGGCACCGACGAGATCTTCACCAATCCCAAGCAGCAGATGACCCAGGATTACATTACCGGCCGGTTCGGCTGAGCGGAACGGGAACATGGCGATGACGGAAGGCAGTCACATCAAGAAGCATGTCGTCCGCTCGTATGACGAGGATATCGAGCAGATTACACGGTTGATCACCGAGATGGGTGCCATCGTCGAGCAGCAGGTGGCCTTTGCCGCCCAGGCCCTCGCGGATGGAGACGACCGCCTTGCGCGTACGGTGATCGACCGTGACTCCAGGGTCGACGGACTCGAGGAGAAGCTCGACCAGACCGCGATCAAGGTACTGGCGACCCGTCAGCCCATGGCGATCGACCTGCGCATCATCGCCATGGCGCTCAAGATCTCCAACGACCTGGAGCGGATGGGCGATTATGCGGTCAACATCGCCAAGCGCACGATCCGGCTGCAGAGCCATTCACCGATGCGGCCGATCCCGACCATGTCGCTGATGGCCGAGATGTGCCAGGAGATGGTCAAGGACATCCTGGACGCCTACATTACCCGCGACCCTGAAAAGGCTATGGCAGTGTGGCGGCGGGACCAGGAAGTCGATAACGCGCACAACAGCGTGTTTCGCGAGCTCCTGACCTACATGCTGGAAGATCCGCGCAAGATCACCCCGTGCATCGACCTGATCTTCATTGCAAAGAATCTGGAGCGGATCGGGGATCATGCGACCAACATCGCCGAGAAGATCCATTACATGATCCATGGCGACGAGATCAATCGCAGCCGGGACGACTGAGCATGAAGCCGATGATCCTGGTGGTGGAGGACGAGCCACCACTCCAGCAACTGCTGGCCTATAACCTGAAGGCTGCAGGGTTCGACGTCGCCCAGGCCTATGACGGCGAGGAAGCCCTGCAGCTGATCGACGAGCGCCTGCCGGACCTCGTCCTGCTCGACTGGATGCTGCCGGAGATCTCCGGCGTCGAGCTGTGCCGCCGTTTGCGCCGGCGCAGCGATACCGGGCGCGTACCGATCATCATGTTGACGGCCCGTACCGAAGAGCATGATCGCCTGCGTGGCCTGGAGACGGGAGCCGACGACTATGTCACCAAGCCGTTCTCGCCGGCGGAGCTCACCGCCCGGATCCGGGCGGTCCTCCGGCGGGTCCGCCCGGCCTTCTCAGAGCAGGCGCTGACGTTCCACGACCTGCGCATGGACCTGACGGCGCATCGCGTGTTCCGCAACGGCCGGGAGGTGCACCTGTCGCCCACCGAGTTCCGCCTCTTGCGCTACCTCCTGGAGAACCCCGGCCGCGTATTCAACCGCGCGCAACTGCTCGACCGGGTCTGGGGAACGGATCTGGAAATCGAACTTAGGACGGTCGACGCCACCGTGCGCCGCCTTCGCCGCTCCTTGAACCAGAATGGCGAGGCCGACCTCCTGCGCACCGTGCGGGCCGAGGGCTATTCCCTGGACCTGAAGCATGGAGTTCCCTCCGAGGGCATGGCAGAACTCTCCTGACCTGCTGATCGTCATGCCCGTGCCGCGGCATCAGAACGGCAGGAGGATGTCGAGCGCCTGCTGTCCGTAGCGGGGCTGCTGAACATCGGTGATCTGCCCGCGCCCGCCATAGGCAACGCGCAGCTCGGCGATCTTCTCGTGGCTGATCGTGTTGTCGGCCGTGATATCCTCCGGCCGGACAATTCCGGCCAGGAGGAGCTCCCGGACCTCGAAGTTGACCCGGATCTCCTGGCGGCCGCGGATGACGAGGTTGCCGTTGGGCAGCTTCTGCAGCACCACCGCCGCGACCGACACCTTGATCGCCTCGTCGCGGCTGACCGTGCCGTGGCCGCGATTGGCCGACCGGCTTTCCAGGCCCACGAAATCCTCGTCCTCTTCTTCCGGGAGAAGCTGGCGCACGGCATCGGCCACACCGAACAGGCTGTCGACACCCAGCTCCTCGCTGTTCTTGCGCGACCGTGTGCTCTCGTTGCTCAGCTCGGCACTGTCCGCCATGGTGACGCGTACCGTGAGCACGTCGCCGACCTCGCGGGCGCGCTGGTCCTTGAAGAAGGCGCGTGCCCCGCTTCGCCAGAGGCTGTTCGCACCGGCACTCGGCGCCTCCAACTCATGCTCTGGCATCGGCAGCGACACGGGCTGATAACCTGGGGCGGTCACTGGATTCTCGATCGGCGTCAGGGGTGGCGCCTTCCCGATCATTTCCAGCCGCTCGGAGATCCCGCACGCGCCGAGCAGGAGGGGCAGGGCCAGGGGCCATGGCCAGCGCCGTGCGTGTAGTCCCGAAGGCCGCTTCCGCCGCTCGACGGCTCCACAAGAAGACCTCTTCATCGTCATTCCACCGAACCTCCGAGCGCGACCTCGCCGGGTCCGCTCACGATGCCATGAACTTCCCGGTTGCTCGCAGGATTGGTGGCCCGAACCGTCTGGCCGATCGCCGCGTCCTCCAGGGCGCGACCCGCGATCGTGAGCCGCAGACCGCCACGAACAAAGGTGATCAGCACCGGTTCTCCCCTCCGGACAGCACTTGGCGGCCGCAAGGCGCTACGCGCCACCGGCTGGCCGGGCCGCAGCCTCTTGGCTACCTCCGACCGGCGCATTTCGGCCGGTGATCGGACCAGTTCGTCGTCGAGCCTGACCGCGGGCAGCCAGGCAGACCCCAGCATGTCGCCCGTCAGGATCGTGCCTGCCGGGACCGGCCGCAGCGGGACCGGCACCTCGACCATCGCCTGGACATCGGCCGCGAACGGCAGGTGGGCCGATCGACCGTCAGCGTCCTGGACGCGAAGCTGGCCTTCGATGCGTCCGTCTGCCGTGTCGGGGTCCAGAGGCGGCCCTTTCATCTCCTCCACGACAATCGCCATGTCGCCGCTGGTCGGATTGGTCATGGGTGAATCAGGCCGGACGATCCTGATCGACCAGATCCCTTCGGGAGGTGGTGGGAGTTCCTGCAAGACCAGGGCCTGGACTGCCGCCGCATCGAGTGCCTTGCCTGGGCCCACCATTACCGGCTCGCTGGCCGCCGCCCCATCTGCGCCAAGGGAAAGGCCCATCAGGATTCCGCCTGTGATCGAGCGGATGCGCATCCTAGCCCTCATCAGCCGCGCAGCTGGGTGACGGTGCCCATCATCGTGTCGGATGCCGTGATCACCCGCGAGTTCAGCTCGTAGGCCCGCTGCGCCGTAATGAGGCTCGTGATTTCGGATACAGGATTGACGTTGGAATTCTCCAGGTACCCTTGCAGCATGGTGCCGAAGCCTTCGCTCCCTGGCGTGCCGATGCTGGCCGGGCCGGAAGCCGCAGTCTCGCCGAACAGGTTGTTGCCGAGCGGCTTCAGGCCGACCTCGTTTGCGAAGCTGGCCAACTCGACCTGGCCCAGCGCCTGCGGTTCCACCTGGCCTGGGATGCGCGCGCTGACACCTCCCTCTGCGTTCACCGTCACTTCGAGCGCATTCGCCGGCACAGTGATGCCGGGTGAGACTGGATAGCCATCGGCGGTGACGATCTGTCCCTCCGGGCTGAGCTGCAGATTACCCGAGCGCGTATAGGCCTGCTCGCCGGTCGGCAGTTCTACAGTCAGGTAGCCACGTCCCTGGATCGCCAGATCGAGATCGTTCTCCGTACCCACCAGCGGGCCCTGTTCCAGCACGCGGTAAACGGCTGCAGTCTTGACGCCCAGACCGATGTCCACGCCGGCCGGCACGAGTGTTCCGCTTTCTGAAGAGGCAGAGCCGGTCTGACGCTGGCTCTGGTAGAGCAAGTCCTGGAACTCGGGCCTGGCCCGCTTGAAGCCGGTAGTGGCCATGTTGGCGATGTTGTTGGAGATCACGTCGACGTTCAGCTGCTGGGCCGACATCCCGGTGGCAGCGATGTTCAAAGAACGCATGGGCAGTACCCTTCAGGCAGGAGGATCGGGCCAGGGGGGGAGCGTCTAGGGCTCCAGGATGCGGTCGACCGCGCGGCGAGCCAGGTCGTGGTGGGTTTCAAGGAGCTTCTGGGTGCCTTCGAAGGCACGGACGACCTCGATGAGGCGCGTCATTTCGAGAACCGGCTGGACGTTGGAGCCTTCCAGGGAACTCTGGATGATCTTGGCGTCGCTTGCCGGGCCGAGAAGCCCCTCTGGACGGTAAAGCCCGGACCCTTCCGGCACGAGCGCAGCATCTTCGGACGGCTGCACCACTCCGATCCGCCCGATCACGACCGCATCAGCTGAGACCGTTCCGTCAGCGGCCACGGAAATGATTTGAGTGGTCGGCGGGACCGACAGCGGCGTCCCACCCTGATCCAGAACGAGCGCGTTTTGGGGCGTCACCAGCTGTCCCTGGTCATTGATGGAGAACCGGCCGCCGCGGGTCAGCCGCTCTCCTTCCTGGGTCTGCACTTGAAACCAGCCCTGACCTACCAGCGCCAGATCAAGCATGCCGCCAGTCGTGCGCAGGCTGCCTTCGCGGCGGTCGACCAATGTGCCCTGTTCCCGGCCGAACGTGACCGTTCCCGGATCGCCGGCCCGCTCCACGTCCTGCGCGAACAGGAGATCCTGGCGCCGGAAGCCGGTGCTGTCGACATTGGCGATGTTGTTCGACAAGACCGCCATGGTGCGCTGCAGGCCCAGCCCGCGCCCAAGGGCTAGATAGCCGGTGAGGTCCATCTAGCGCCCCCCGCATGAAAGGGTGCAGCAATGTACTGGTCCAGCGGCGAGAATGGGGAGAGGAGAACCGGCCGCTGCAGGCTGGATGATGGTCATGCGAGGCTCCGCCGTTCGACAAGCCGATCCTGGCAGAACCTGGTTAAATAATGCTTACCGGCGGAGCGACTTTGGCGGCTGACGATGCGCAGTGCGCAAGGCTGTCCGCCGGGCTCGCCTAGTGCCTCTGGCGACCGCCCTGAATGAACATCGCCGCCGCCCGATCATCGAGGCACCGTCGCCGACTCGCTTTGGACCGCCCGGCAGACGGTGCGCCATCCATGTTCATCCATGTCCAGGCCAGTCGCGGAGGCGATACGTCCACGCCTTGCCTCCTTCAGCCCCGAGGCATGCGAAGAAAGTGCTGCTGCGGCCGGAACCCATGCTCATCAACGTGCGCGGCACGGTTCTTCTGCCCAAGGACGCCGGGACTGAACGAGCTCCTGGCGGCGCCGACCTGCTGCGAGCTCGGCCGCCAGCATTTTGACGACCTGGAGTGTCGGGGGAAGGACTTCACCGGATGCAACCAGGTGAAGCCGCGGCCCGGGATGACGGGGGCGTCGCTGTTCCTGCCGACGGCCAAGAGCTGGTCCCAGGCTTCGTCCGCGTCAGGTTCGCCGTCTGTCCGTCAGCTGGAGGCTGCGTAGCTTTCGATCGCGCCGCTGACCGAGCCCAGGATGTCAGTCAGCAGCGCTTCGTCCTCGGCTTCCACCATCACGCGGATGAGTGGCTCGGTGCCGGAGGCACGGACCAACAGGCGGCCCTTGCGGCCAAGTCTCACCTGGCTTTCCTTGATCAGCCGCTCGATCGCCGGGGCAGCCAGATCGATGCGCTGCTTGATGCGGACGTTGGAGAGCTTCTGGGGCAGGGGGCGGAACGGACGGGCCACCTCGCTCACCGGGCGGTTCTTCTTCAGCAGCACTGCCAGTACCTGCAGCGCCGCCAGGAGGCCATCCCCGGTCGTGCCAAAGTCGGTCATGATGATGTGACCGGATTGCTCGCCACCGAGGTTGAACCCGCCGGTGCGCATCTTCTCGACCACATAGCGGTCGCCCACCTTCGTCCGATGCAGCGGCAGCCCGCGGTCGGCCAGATAGGTTTCCAGGCCGAGGTTCGACATGAGCGTCGCCACGACCCCGTCACCGGTCAGGCGGCTCTCTTCCTGCCACTGCGTCGCGATCAGGGCTAGCACTTGATCACCGTCGATGACCTGTCCGCGCTCGTCGACCAGCACGACCCGGTCGGCGTCGCCATCCAGGGCGATCCCGAGGTCCGCCCCATGCGACAGCACGGCGCGCGCCACGTTCTCCGGGTGGGTCGATCCACATTCATGGTTGATGTTGAAGCCGTTTGGCGACGTGGCGACGCGCACGACCTCGGCACCCAGCTCCCAGAACAGGTCAGGAGCGATGTGATAGGCGGCACCGTTCGCGCAATCGACCGCGATCTTCAGGCCCGACAGGGTCATGCCGCGCGGAAAGCTGCTCTTCAGGTACTCGATGTACCGTCCATGCGCATCGTCGATCCGCAGGGCCCGACCAAGCTCGGCAGGTCCCGCCAGGGTTTGGGCGCGTTCGGCGAGGATAGCCTGCTCGATCTCGATCTCAATCGCGTCGGAGAGCTTGTAGCCGTCCGGGCCGAAGAGCTTGATGCCGTTGTCCTGGTAGGGGTTGTGCGAGGCGGAGATGACGACACCGAGGTCGGCCCGCAGCGTCCTTGTCAGGAACGCAGCGGCGGGCGTCGGCAACGGCCCGGCGAGCATCACGTCCATGCCTGCCGACACGAAGCCGGCGGTGAGGGCCGGCTCGATCATGTACCCGGACAGGCGAGTGTCCTTCGCGATGACCACGCGGTGGCGGTGATCGCCGCGCACGAACACGCGACCAGCAGCCTGTCCGAGCCGCAATGCCATCTCTGCGGTCATGGGCCAGGTGTTGGCAGTGCCGCGTACCCCATCGGTTCCGAACAGCCGCCGTTCCATCCCTACCCGTCTCCCATGCGATTGCGCTGTCAGCGTCCAATTGCGGCTTCCGGACCCGTAAGTCTACCTCTGCCAGGACACTGCCGTTGAAGCTTTGTGGCAGCGAAGCAACGATGCCACAGTGACATGCATCACCTTCCGGATGAACCGCCGGCTCGTCATGGACGACATACAAGGGAACGCGCGGTTGCCTTTCGTCGTCGACGTCGAAGAATGCGAGCCATAGACTCATCGTCGACGCTGGATCGTTGCTCCCGGAAGGATGTGATCATGACAGCAAGGAGCGGCATCGAGATCATTCGGCCAGACGGGATGAGTGTTCAAGTGGACAGGAGGTCGCCGGCGGGACCTTCCCGCTTATGTGCGACCGTCGGGACGCAAGCAGGATGGAACTTGTGACGACCGGCGGCAGCGACGCCGTGTGCCTGAGGCGATCCTGCGCGGAAGGATCCTGGACATCCTTGAGTAGCTAGCGGAGGCTGCCCGGTTCCTGCGCTGGCGTTCCTTCCGCCGGCAGCCGATCGAGCGCCAGCAGGAAACACTCTGAACTGTCACTGCGCGTTGCTTCGGGACGCAGGATCCGCACGCTCCTGAATATGGTCTTGGCCTGCTGCTGCAAGACGGCCTCCGCACCGCGGACCAGCTTGATCAGGACGGCACCACCCTGGCCTACATGGGCTTCGGCAAATGTCAGCACGGCCTCGCCCAACTGTTCGGCGCGGAGCCGATCGACGAGCTTGCGGCCCGTGGACGAGGCGGCCATGTCGCTCAGCACCAGGTCGACCCGATCCTGACCCTCCAAGACCTGCACCAGGGCCTGCTCGGTCTCTGCCTCCAGGAAGTCACCCTCGATAATGGTCACGCCCGCGATCGGGTCCATCGGCTGGAGGTCGACAGCAACGACCCGCGCGCCCTTCTTGACGGCATACTGGCTCCAGGAACCTGGAGCGGCACCGAGGTCGACCACGATCCGGCCGCGCTTGATCAGGCCGAAGCGTTCGTCGATCTCCTCGAGCTTGAACACCGAACGGGCGCGGTACCCCATGGACTTGGCCCGCTGCACATAAGGATCGTTGAGCTGCCGGCTCAGCCATCGCTGGGACGAGGCCGTATGGGCTCGAGCATCCTTCAGCCGCACCTTGGTGCGTGGTCCATCGCCGCTCATACGAATGCCCCAAAGGGCGCGCGCAGCTGGTGCAGGTCCTTGCCGATCAGGCCGTTCAGGATGCCTTCGCGCACGCCGCGGTCGGCGACATGCAGGCGCTCGATCGGCCAGATCCGGCACACGGCATCCAGAATGGCGCAGCCGGCAACGACCAGGTCGGCCCGACCCTTGCCGATGCAGGGATGGGCGGCACGCTCGGCATTGGTGAGGGTGCGCAGGTGGCGGCCAACCGCGTCGAGCACCCCATACTCCAGCATCGTGCCGTCGACCCGCCGACGATCGTAGCGCCTCAGGCCCAGATGAATTGCCGCCATCGTCGTGACGGTACCGGAGGTTCCCAGCACCTGGGTGGTCCCATCCGTGCTCCGATTGGCGATGTGCTGCATCTGCTCGTACCCGGTCAGCCGGTGCGCGACGAACGCGACCATGCGGTCGTAACGTTCCGCATCCGGTTCGGATCCGAAGCTCTCCGACAGGGTCACGACACCGAGCGGCAGCGAGAGGGAGATCGTACCCCCGTCCTCCGCGGCGCGGCTGCGGTCCAGCCACATGACCTCGGTCGAGCCACCGCCAATGTCGATCATCACCAGATGCCGTGCTGCCAGATCGACCAGGGGCAGGCAGCCCAGCAGGGCCAGGGATGCCTCCTCCTCCTGGTCCAGGACCTCCAGGCGAATGCCGGTGAGGCGGAAGACGCGTTCCACAAAGGCTGGGCCATTCTCGGCACGACGGCAGGCTTCCGTCGCGACGCAACGTGCCTTCGTCACGCCACGCCGGACCATGATGCTGCGGCAGACCCGCAGTGCCGCGATGGTTCTGGCCATCGCACGGTCCGACAGGCGGCCCGTATATGCCAAGCCCTCGCCGAGCCGGACGATCCGGGAGAAGCTGTCGACGACCTCGAACCCGCCCGATTGTTCCCGCGCCACCAGCAGCCTGCAATTGTTTGTGCCCAAGTCGAGCGCCGCCAGCACGGGCGCACGCTCAGCAGGGGGCTCGCGGGTATCGATCTGTTCCTGGTCATCCTCTGCCAACATGGCGTGATCATAGGCCTCTGCAGCCCGGCGGTGCAACGGATCGGAGAACCAGCGCGATCGTCCGGCCCGCTTGCGACCTGTCGTTGGTCCCTGCTACCCGCTCTTGCCGGTCGAGCGGCGCGCCTTCGCGCGGCCGGCCGCGCGTCGTCGAAGCTGTGCCAGATGGCTGACTGCCGAAACCGGGTGAAGATGAGCACGTACCGATCGCTTCCTGCACTCGCCGTTCTGCTCGGGCTGGCAGCCTGTTCCAGCGATGAGCAGCAGTCCGTCGTCAGTCAGGGACCCTATTGCCCGAAGCCCAGCATCGTCGCGGACCTGAATCAGACCGAGATGAGGGCGGCAGATGGCCAGGTCGAGTGGACGGCAAGGCTGGCCAATCTTGCGTCGATCTGCGATGCGCGCGAGTTCGACTATACAGTCGAAATGGACGTTGTCGTCGACCTGCGGACAGGGCCAGCATTCAGGCCCGGGCCCGTCAACCTCGCCTATTTCGTCGCCGTAGCCACGCCCACCGGCGAGGTCATCGACAAGCAGTCCTTCGTCGTCATCCTGGAGCCGGGCCGCAACGAGCGCCGCGCATTGCGGCGCGAAACGCTGCGCCAGCGCCTGCCGCTCAGCTACCAGGGCGAGCGGACGACCTGGTCGGTTCTGGTCGGTTTCGAGCCCACCTCGCAGCAGGTCCGGGACCGCACCGAGGAAGCGCCAAGCGTGGACATCGTGCCGCCCTCCGCGCCCGGAAGTGGACAGTGACCGATTCGTCCCCCTAGAACTTGCTCGTCACCCGGCCGATGACGCTAGCCCGTCGATCGGCCGGCATGTGGCAAGGGCGAGGTGCACGACCTCTGTGGGCCGGGTCCAAGCTCTTGCCACCTAGGGGGGCAAGAAATGACGGGCTTCGAGATCTTCCTCTATTTCTTGGTGATCGCCTGCGGGGTGGTCGGGCTTGGCTACGGCGTGATGACGCGTGCCCAGGTCCTGGCTCTCCCCGCAGGCAATGAGCGCATGCAGGAGATCGCTGCCGCCATCCAGGAGGGCGCGCGAGCTTACCTGAACCGGCAGTATACGACCATTGCCATCGTCGGCGTGGTCATCCTGGTCGTGCTGGCGATCCTCCTGGGGATCTACCCGGCCATCGGTTTTGCGATCGGGGCTGTGCTGTCCGGTGCGGCCGGGTTCATCGGCATGAACGTCTCGGTCCGGGCCAATGTCCGTACCGCCGAGGCTGCCCGCCATGGGTTGGCTCGAGGACTGGACGTCTCGTTCAAGGCGGGTGCAGTCACGGGCATGCTGGTGGTGGCGCTGGGCCTGCTCGGCGTAGCGCTCTATTTCGGCCTCTTGAGCGCCATCGGGGTCGACGAGCGCAAGATTCTGGAAGCCCTGGTCGGGCTTTCCTTCGGCGCGTCCCTGATCTCGATCTTCGCGAGGCTTGGTGGCGGCATCTTCACCAAAGGTGCCGACGTGGGCGCCGATCTCGTGGGCAAGGTCGAGGCGGGTATTCCTGAGGACGATCCGCGCAACCCCGCCGTGATCGCGGACAATGTCGGAGACAATGTCGGCGACTGTGCCGGCATGGCGGCCGACCTGTTCGAGACTTACGCCGTAACCATGGTCGCCACCATGCTGCTCGGTGCCATCTTCTTCGATGGCGCGCAGCAGGCGACGCTGATGCTGTTCCCGCTGGTCGTAGGCGGTCTCTGCCTCCTTGCCTCGATCGGCGGAACCTATTTCGTGAAGCTGGGGCCCAGCAACAACATCATGGCCGCCCTTTACAAGGGCTTCATCTCGGCAGCGATCGCATCGGCTGTGCTCCTGCTGATCTTCTGCCTCATCATGTTGAGCGGCACGACGTTCACCCCGACAGTGGGTGCACCGTTCGGCTGGGGCCATGTTTTCGGCTGCACGCTGGTCGGCCTCGCCGTGACCGGGCTGTTGATGTGGATCACGGACTTCTACACCGGGACGGCGCATTCGCCCGTGCGCTCGATCGCCAAGGCCAGCGAGACCGGCCACGGCACGAATGTCATCCAGGGCCTTGCCGTGTCGATGGAAGGCACCGCTCTGCCGGTGCTGGTCATCTGCGCCGGTATCCTGGTCAGCTTCCTCCTGGCCGGCATCTACGGGATCGCCGTGGCGGCCACGACCATGCTGGCGCTGACTGGCGTAGTGGTCGGTCTCGATGCCTATGGTCCGGTGACCGACAATGCGGGCGGCATCGCGGAGATGGCGGATCTGCCAAAGGAAGTGCGTGTCACGACCGATGCGCTCGATGCCGTCGGCAATACCACCAAGGCGGTCACCAAGGGCTATGCGATCGGTTCGGCAGGCCTGGCGGCGGTGGTGCTGTTCGCAGCCTACGTGCAGGACCTCGGGCATTATTTCCCCGAGTATGCCAACCTCTCCTTCAACCTGTCCGACCCCTATGTCGTGATCGGGCTCTTTATCGGTGGCCTGCTGCCATACCTCTTCGGCGCCATGGGCATGAAGGCAGTCGGGCGGTCAGCAGGGGCGATCGTCGAGGAGGTGCGCCGGCAGTTCCGCGAGAACCCTGGGATCATGGCCGGTACGTCCAAGCCCGACTATAGCCGCGCGGTCGACATGCTCACCAAGGCGGCCATCAAGGAGATGATCGTCCCGTCACTCCTGCCGGTGCTGGCGCCGATCCTGCTCTACGTCGTGATCGCGGCTGTCGACAGCCAGGCCAAGGCGTTCATCGCCTTGGGCGCGATGCTGTTGGGCACCATCGTGACGGGCATCTTCGTGGCCATCTCGATGACGACCGGCGGCGGTGCCTGGGACAACGCCAAGAAGCTGATCGAGGAAGGCCACCATGGCGGCAAAGGATCCGATGCGCACAAGGCGGCGGTTACCGGCGACACGGTCGGCGATCCCTACAAGGACACAGCCGGCCCCGCCATCAACCCGATGATCAAGATCATCAACATCGTGGCCTTGCTCATCCTGGCCGCACTCGGTGGCATGGCTGCCTCCTGAGGCCAGCATCGAGCGGCTCTCTGCCCAATGAGAAGGCCCGGTCGGACAAGCCGACCGGGCCTTTTCGATGCGGCGCGGATGGCGAAATCACGTTCCGCCGCGGCGGCCGGTGCGCTGGTTCCAAAATGGTGGAGCGCGATCGCGGGTCGGTGCCTCCGAGTTGAAGCGACCGATATTGCCCAGCAGTTGCTGGGCCAGGCTCAGTTCGTTGCCGGCGGTCGGCGTGGCATCCTCCACGGGCGTGATGTTCTCGGCCTGCGCCAGGTCGGCCCGCTCCACCTCTTGCACCAGTTCGTCCTCGCCGAACCGGATCGCCAGCACCTGCTGATCGGTGATCTCGGCCTGGTAGAACGACTTGCGCTCAGTCTTCTGCGCAACGTAGTACCACTCGTTGTCCTCGAACGTCCCAAGCGCCGAAGGCGAGCCCATCAATCTTGCCACATCCTGCTTCGACGTGACACCCGGCACGATCGAACCCACCATATCGGTATCAAACCGGTGCCCATGGTTGTCGATTGTGGGTGAACAGGCGCCCAGGAGCAGGGCCAGCACGGGAAGCGGAAGCGTGCGTCGCACTGTCATCGGGACTGCTCGTTCCTTGACCATCCAGCAAGACGACCGCACATGCGGCCATCGTCATGGGTACTTAACCGCATGAACTCTCAGCAACAAGGCGGGATCGTCGCGCGGCTTCGCCGGCTGTTCGGCTCAAGGGACGTCGCCGCTGATCGTCAGGAGGCGGCGAAGATCTACCGTCGCGCGGTCGTTCGGGCCCGCCGACCGGAACTCTACATGCGGTACAAGGTCGCCGACACCCCGGCAGGACGCTACGAGATGATCGCCTGGCAGGTCATGGTCGAGCTGAATCTTCTGGGCGATCGAGGTGAAGATGGCCGGCGGATCGGTCAGGAGGTCGTAGACCTGATGTTCACCGACATGGACCGCTCCCTACGCGAGCTGGGTGTCGGCGATCCTTCGGTCGGCCGCCAGATGCGTGAGCTCGGTAACACCTGGAAAGCACGGGTCGCCCTGGCGCAGCGGGCGCTGCCGCCACCTGCGACGCAGTCCGACTCCCAAGGTGATCAGCAGGAGCTGGCTGTGTTCCTCGAGCGGAATGCGGGAGCGAGAGAAGCCCCGGCAGACGGGCAGGGACTGGCGGCGGATCTGCTGCAGATCCTGCAGCGGCTGCGGGCAGAGCAGCAAGGCGGCGCACCTTGACCCTATAAGGGGCTGCTCCTAACTCTTCGGCAAGTCGATGGGCAGCCGGGTGACTGGGGCCGAGCAGAAGTGCGTCGCGCGAAGACCTCCTGTCGTCGTCGTTGTGATAACCTGATAGTGTGGTTCTTGACTTCAAGGGCTATTGGCCTCGTGGGGGACTTGAGTGGACTGGTCGGTCGAGTTCGAGCGTCGGCAGAAGGTGGACCGGGTTACGGCAACCCCCCTGGTCGTACATCTTCATGCCGAGCCAGAGGAACGTCGCGCGATCGCCAAGCGCCTGGAGTTGCAGGATGTCGCCAAACTGGAAGCCGACTGCGAGCTGGATCGACCGGTGCATGGAGACAGCGTCCGGCTGAAGGGCAAGCTGACGGCCCAGGTAACACAGACTTGCGTTGTGACTCTTGAACCCATCCCGGTGGAACTGACGGCAGAGTTCGAGCGGCTCTACGTGCCCGGCTGGAAACCGGAAATGGAAGGGGACGAAGAGGCGGTCGACGCCGAGGCACCCGACATGGAGCCGCTCGAAGGCGACTCCATCGATCTTGGGGAAGCGGTGGTCGAGGAGCTTTCGCTTGCCCTCGACCCTTACCCCCGCTTGCCAGGAGTTGAGGTCGACGAGGACGGTGAAGCTGATCGGCCCAATCCGTTCCAGGCTCTATCGGCACTCCGCCGATCATGACCTTGGTAATCGCGCTCGACCTCATGGGTGGCGACAACGCGCCCGAGGTCGCGGTCGAAGGCGCCGCCATCGCGCGTGCGCGGTTTCCTGACCTGCGTTTCCTCCTGTTTGGCGACGAGGCGAAGGTAAGGCCCCATCTGGCCAAGCATCCCGACATCGCTGCGATGGAGTTCGTCCACACCAGCGAGTTCGTGGCCGGTGACGCCAAGCCTTCGCTCGCGCTTCGGCAAGGGCGTCAGTCGTCGATGCGGCTTGCCATCAACGCGGTGAAGGACGGATCGGCCGCCGCCGCCGTTTCTGCGGGTAATACCGGCGCATTGATGGCGATGGCGAAGTTCGTCCTGAAGACACTGCCTGGGATCGACCGCCCGGCAATCGCAGGACCGATGCCAACCAGCGACAAGACCGCCGTCGTGCTGGACCTTGGCGCCAATGTGGATTGCGGCGTCGAGCATCTCGTGCAGTTTGCAGTCATGGGCCATGTGTTCGCTCGGATCGTGACCGGCGTGGCAGATCCGAAGATCGGGCTGTTGAACATCGGTACCGAGGACCTCAAGGGCAGCGACGAGATCCGCTCGGCTGCCGCCATCTTGCGCAGCAGCTCGCTGGCGGGGGCCTTTTACGGCTTCGTGGAAGGGACCGATGTCACCAAGGGTGTGGTCGACGTCGTGGTGACTGACGGGTTCACCGGCAACGTCGCTCTCAAGATCGCCGAAGGTACCGCCAGCATGTACAGCTCGTTCCTCCGGACCGCATTCCGGTCCGACTGGAGAGCGAAGCTGGGCTATCTGCTGGCCAAGCCGGCGCTGGACCGCGTCCGCACCCGGCTCGATCCACGGCGATACAATGGCGCGATGCTGCTGGGGCTGAACGGCGTCGTGGTGAAGAGCCACGGCGGCACCGATGCAGTCGGCTTTGGCCATGCGATCGGTGCGGCGGTGGAACTGGTCCGGGCCGGTGCCAACGAGCGGATCATCGAGGAAATGACCAGGATGGCGGCCCAGGACAGCAGTGCTCCCGCCGCGGCGGTGGGCTGAAGGTGGCAACAATGCGCTCGATCGTGCTCGGGATAGGGTCTTACCTGCCCGAGCGAATGATCACGAACGACGATTTGGCGAAAACGGTCGACACATCGGACGAATGGATCCGCGAACGCACAGGAATCACGCGTCGCCACTTCGTAGCTCAGGGGGAGCAGACGTCCGATCTGGGCGTCGCCGCGGCGTTGCGAGCCATCGAGGATGCCGGGATCGAGCCGGCATCGATCGACCTTGTGATCGTAGCCACCTCGACGCCAGACAATACGTTTCCCGCCACAGCCACGGCCGTCCAGCGCAAATTGGGGCTGCCGATCGGCATAGCGTTCGATGTTCAGGCAGTCTGCGCCGGCTTCGTCTACGCACTCTCCGTGGCCGATGCGATGCTGGTGACTGGAAGGGCACGCCGCGCTCTGGTGGTCGGCGCGGAGTCGTTCTCCAAGATTCTGGACTTCAATGACCGCAGCACCTGTGTCTTGTTCGGTGATGGTGCTGGTGCCGTCGTTCTTGCGGCGACTGAGCAGCCCGGACACGTGACCGACCGTGGCATCCTGGCGACGGCGCTGGCCGCTGACGGGAGGCAGTACGACCATCTGTTCGTTGACGGCGGAGCGTCATCGACCGGCACGATCGGCGTGCTCCGCATGAACGGCCGCGAGGTGTTCCGTCACGCTGTACAGCGTCTGGCGGAAACGGCGATCGAAGTCGTGGCCAAGGCGGGCCTGCGGATGGCCGATATCGACTACCTCATCCCGCATCAGGCGAACCGGCGGATCATCGAGGCCGTGGGCAAGCGACTGGACATACCAGCCGACCAGGTCGTGGTGACCGTCGACCGGCATGCCAACACCTCCGCCGCTTCCATCCCACTAGCCTTGGATGTCGCGGTGAAGGACGGCCGGATCAAGGAGGGTGACCTGCTGGTGCTCAACGCCATGGGAGGCGGGTTCACCTGGGGTGCCGCTCTGCTCCGATGGTAGTCATTGGTCGTCCGTAGGTTGCAAGTGACACTGGCCTTCTGCTCATGAGCAGGTGGGCGCTCTACCCTTGCGCTCGCGGATCGCGTTGATTTACCGTGACTTGCCAACGACTCCAGTGAATGAGGACGAGATCGGGCATGGCCGAGCGGACGGTCACACGAGCGCATCTGGCCGAGGCCGTCTTCCAGGAAGTGGGACTGTCCAGAAGCGAGTCCGCCATGCTGGTCGACGAAGTGCTGGACCGTGTCTCGGATGCCCTGGTGGCTGACGGAACGGTCAAGATCTCCTCGTTCGGCACGTTTGCAGTTCGGCAGAAGGGTGAACGGCTCGGGCGCAATCCCAAGACGGGTGAAGAGGTACCAATCCTCCCCCGTCGGGTTCTGGTGTTCCGGCCCTCGCAGGTTCTCAAGGCGAGATTGAACGGCGAAGAGCCGCCGGCCGACCCAGGTGCTGACGGATGAGCAACAGCTTGGTCGGCCCGGGAGGCACGATCGACCGCTCGCTGTCTCGCCCGGCCAAGGCGGCGACCGCCTTTCGCACGATCAGCGAGGTGGCGGACGAACTCGACGTAGCACAGCATGTGCTGCGCTTCTGGGAAAGCAAGTTTCCACAGGTGCGGCCGCTTAAGCGGGGCGGGGGGCGCCGCTATTACCGGCCGGAGGATATCGATCTTCTCCGGCGCATCCGTGGCCTGCTCTACGATGAAGGCTACACGATCAAGGGTGTGCAGAAGCTCCTGCGGGTGCGCCGCCGGCCAGGTGTCGAGGAGGGGGAGCCTTCCCTGCCGGGCATCGCACCGGAACCGGTAGGTTCGACTGCCAGCCCCGATGATTTGCCAGAAGACGATCTCGACGAGCAGCCGGAGAGCAGGGCGATCGAGGAGGCGCCGGATCCCCGGGCCGCTGCGTATCGCCGGGCGCTGGCGGAATTGCATGCCGAGCTGCTGGCGCTGGCCGATCTGGCAGGCCGTCTTCGTCGAACAAGCAACCCGGCGTTGTCGGAACCGACGGACGGTGCTATCGACCGGTCCGCACGGAGCGTGGCGCAGCCCGGTTAGCGCACCAGTCTGGGGGACTGGGGGTCGCGAGTTCAAATCTCGCCGCTCCGACCAAGCTTTTCTGAGACTTAATAGGTCACTGGTACCTGAAGGACCAGGGTTTAGGTACCAGCTAGGGACCGAGGAAGCTTAGAGTTAGTGTAGACCTGTTAAAGGCTGGCTACGCCGCAGGCATGGGCGATATCTTTGCCTCGTACACACGTGTTGCGTGGCCAGATGCCATGAGGCGTTTATCTCAATGGCTGTCTCGCCTGTGAGATTTTGCCGCCTAGTTGTGTCTCCTAACAGGCGAGCGGTCAGTTTCAGGCGCTGAATGGAACTTCGGCCTGGACGGCTGGGGAAGTGTCTCACACGCTGGTCGCCAGCGAGCATCCGGGCGGCCGTCGTGATAAATGCAGTCATCACGGCCGAGACGTCGAACTTTGGCTTTCCCGCCTGATACGACCCGGTCTTGCTTCGCATGGCTATCCAGACCGAGCGCTACTCTCCTGAAGACCCGACAACGTCCCTCATCAAGCTGCGCCAGTTCGGCGAGATCCTAGCCCAGCAGGTTACGGCGCGGGCAGGCATCTTCACGTCGCCCGAGGAGCCGCAGGCCGACTTGTTGCGGCGGATTCTGTTGGAGGCTGGGTATTCCGGCGAGGTAATCGACCTCTTCCACGATCTTCGACGTGCCGGAAACGAGGCGGTGCATCGACACCACGGCGACCATGCGACCGCGCTCATCTGCCTGAAGCTCGCCGGCCAACTGGACATCTGGTTCCACCGGACATACGGCGGCGACCGCCACTTCAGGCTGGGATCGTTCCTGCCGCCGTGTCCTCCAGCTGACCCGACAGCTGCCCTGCGCCAAGAGCTCGACCGGCTCATGGCCGAACGGAATGCCAGTCTGTCGGCGGCTGACCGTGCCCGGGAAGCAGATGCTGCGGCGGAGGCAGCACGCCAGAGTGCCGAAGATCAGGCACGCGCGGCAGCCGAGGAGTGTGCCTTCCGGGAGGAGTATGCTGCCGAGACCGAGGGCCGCCAAGGAAGCTGCCCTGGCTCGGCTGGCGAGCCTGCAGGAGGCGGCTGCTGCTGCGCCCATAGCGATGCAGCTCGCAACGGCCGTAGCCGCCCAGCAGGCTGCGGCTGCGATCGATCTCGACGAAGCCGCCACCCGGGTGCTGATCGATGTGCGCCTGAGGGCACGCGGCTGGAAACGGATTCGCAGGTGCTAGGTGTTTGGCCCCCCAGGCGTTACGGATGGCCTACTCTCTCGAAGATCGAATTGGATGCTCCATGGCACAGGTTCACCACGGCAGCGCCACGACCATGGCTCGCAGCCGAGCACAAATCCAATCCTCGAGAAGTACCCATCGCAGTCCTCGCGCGCCGGCTCGGGCAGGGTCGGAAGACGGTGAGGAAGTAGCGCTTTCGCTCCTCCATCCGCGACCTGCCGATGGGGCTTAAGCAGCGGAAGAGTTCGGTCCTGTCGGCACTGGAGGAGGGCGCCGTGGTGGCGGTCCGGGTACAGATAAAGGCTGCCGATGATCTCTGCAGCGTCATGCGGGACGCGATCTTCGCCTTTGTCCCGCAGCACCCTCCATCGCGCTCTACAGCGCCCTGTCAGCGCTGCTGACATCCGCCCGGGGATCGGGCTTCGGCCCGATGGCGTCTCGCGCCTGCCTTGCCCTCCGCGGGACAAGGTCAAGCGCTTCGAGGCCTATGAGATCGGCTACGTCCACCTCGACATCTGCGAGCTCCGAACCGCTCAAGGGGAAGGCCCACCTCTTCGTGGCCATCAGCCATCTGCTGACGGCTGATCCAATCTCCAAGAGAGACTGGGCCAGCAGGCCCGGGAGGCGATCGGACCGCCAAGCTCGTGTTCGCCCGCCTTGGCCGCAAGGCCAACAAGCTGGCTGCACAAGGCTTCCCCAAGATCCTGATCCGGACCGTGCCGGACAAGATCCACACCGTGCTCACCGACAACAGCCTGCCCCGGGCCCGATCCGGGGGCGTGCAGTTCTCCGACCTGGCCCGCACTGGCGGGCAGGTCATGGTGCACCCGTTCACAAAGGCTGGGCTGGGCCAACGGCATCGAGCACCGACTGACCAGGCCCTGCCATCCTTGGACCAACCGACAGGCAGAGCGAACCGTGAGCACGATCAAGGACGTCATCGTGCACGCCTTCCACGACGCCACGAGCTGGGAGCTACGACGCCAGATCGC
>NZ_DATAGQ010000053.1:0-12503 GCF_036263595.1 Geminicoccus sp.
ATATGTCTGGCTCGTTCAGAGGGTGGGGGTGGGTCTGGCGGGCGCCGAAGGGACGGACGTCGAGAGAACTTGGCGGCCTCAGCGACACCCTGCGGATTGACTGCCCCTTTGGTCTTGTCGCTCGCAGTATCGACGAAGAAGGGCAGGATGCGGGGTCCTGTGCAATCTGGAAGGCGACGACATGGGCGCAGCGGAGCAAAAACTGGGGCAGGCCGCTCCGTCACTGCCGGAGTCTTCCTATTCGTTTCCGCCCCTTCCACGTCCCAGCCGCTGGAAGCGCCTTCGGAAGGTTGACCAAAAGGTCCGGAAGTTCGAATCCTAAGGGTGTCCTGTTGGCAATCGTCGGGCTGTTCTTGTCGTTGTGGGCGTTGTGGGAAGAGCATATCGGCCGGGTCGAGCAGCGAACCGTTCGCGCTTGGCAGCTCCTCGGTACTCAAGCGCCCGGCAACAGTGGCAAGATTGAAGCACTCCAGTACCTGAACAGAGAGGATGGCGCGATCTGCGTGCGGTGGCTGTAGGGATGCCTCATCCCGCTCAAGGCGCGCATACCGCTCGTCGGCATTGACCTATCCAAGGCGGACAATGGTTCACCTAACGATCCGAGAGACGATCCCTCCTGCGCATCCTTACTAGGTGTAGAGCTACGCGAAGCGAATCTGACTGCTGCAGACCTGAGCGGGACGATCCTGAGTGAGGCGGACTTGTCTGGGTCGCAACCGAGATGATCGAACCTGAGCCAGACGGTCCTGTTCAGGACGAACTTGGGGCAAGTGACCCTGTTCAGGGCGAACCTCAGTGGCGCACATCTGAAAGAGGCAAGCCTGTCCAGTTCGCTCCTGCCTGTGGCGAACCTGAGCGAAGCGGACCTACCTCGTACGAACCTGAACGACGTGTATGGGATCACGCAAGAGCAACTCAACAGCACCTGCGGCGATGAAAGAACCTGGTTACCTGCCGGGCTCACTACCCGTCGATGCAAGACAGAGCCGGCTCCGGATGACACTGTCATCGGGAAGCAAGCAGAGTGAGGGCCAACCCGTGCGGACATATGATCGCTTCGGCGGAACTCGAGCTGATGCGCCTGTACGAAACCGTCCGCTTGTGGCGGCCCCGTGTCTTCCCAGCAGAAAGATACTCCAGGAAAATGACGCCTGGCTTCTGTGGATTGCCTCATGGAGCCAAAGGGGTGCCCCTAGTCAGCAGATGAAATTCTCCAGGTCGAACCACACCGATGGCGCGTCCTGAACAACAGGAACAACGCGCAGCGAAAGCCAGGCTTTTGAAGTCGATCTGAGACCGCGAGAGGGTGGGGGTGCCCAGGCTCGACGAAAAAGCAGGCGGTGAGCTACTCAGGATGGTGACATGAGTTACCTCGATCAGTTCAACACTCTCAGTGTATTGCGGGATGGCGCAGCTCAAGCGTCAGAACGAGCCGCAAGGAGATGAACCAGAGACAGCAGCTGATCCCTGAAGCTCCGCCAGCTTTGCTTTCAACTCGACCAGACGCTCCTGGGCGATCGGCAGCCAATGTGTCTCCTGGCTCTGCTGAGAAACCTCAATGGCACTGCGCAAACAGCTGACCGCTTCTTCCAACCATGCTGTGTTGCCCTCCCGCTCGCCCAGGCTCGCCAGCGCGGTACCAAGGTTGTTCTGGGTCGTTGCCCATTGGAGAAGCGGCACTCGCTCAGGGGTCCGCTCCTTCAGGGCGTCACGGAAGGCAGCGACCGCCTCTTTCAGCCGTGCTGTACTGCCCTCCCACTCGCCTAGGCCTCCCAGCGCAATACCGAGGTTATTTTGGGTCATTGCCCAATCGAGCGGCACCCGCTCACGGGTCCGCTCCTTCAAGGCATCACGATAAGCGGCGATGGCCTCTTCCACCTGCGATGTGCTGCTTTCCCGCTGACCCAGGCTCAATAGCGCATTGCCGAGGTTATTCTGGGTCGTTGCCCATTGGAGCGGCACCCGCTCGCGGGTCCGTTCCTTCAGGGCGTCATGAAAGGCGTCCACCGCCTCTTGCAGCCGTGCTGTGCTGCCCTCCCACTCGCCTAGACTTGTCAGCGCGCTGCCGAGGTTGTTCTGGGTCGTTGCCCAATCGAGCGGCACCCGCTCACGGGTCCGCTCCTTCAGGGCATTACGATAAGCGGCGATGGCCCCTTCCAGCCATGCTGTGCTGCCCTCCCGCTCGCCTAGACTTGTTAGTACGTTACCGAGGTTATTCTGGACTGTCGCCCATTGGAGGGGCACCTGCTCGCGGGTCCATTCTTTCAGAGCGTCACGAAAGGCGACAACCGCCTCTTCCAGCCGTGCTGTGCCACTCTCCCGCTCGCCCAGAAGCGCAAGCGCGGTACCGAGATTGTTCTGGGTCGTTGCCCATGGGCGGGGCACCTGCTCGCGGGTCCATTCTTTCAGGGCGTCGCGGTAGGCGACGACTGCCTCTTCCAGCCGTGCTGTGCCGCCTTCCCGCTGGCCCAGGCTCGCCAACGCATTGCCGAGGTTATTCTGGGTCATCGCCCACTCAAGCGGCGCGCGCGCTCGAGTGTATTCCTTTAGGGCGGCGCGATAGGCGGCGACCGCCTCTTCCAACAGTACTGTGCCGCTCTCCCGTTCGCCTAGGCTGTGCAGCGCGTTACCGAGTTCGTTCTGAGTGCTTGCCCAGTCAAGCGGCACCTGCTCGCGACGATATTGCTGGAGCAGATCACGCCATATTTTGATGGACTCAGCCAGAGCGACGTTATCTCCCCGCTCATTGCCTTGGCGATACAGCGCCTCGGCCCGGCGCACGACGTAGCCTTCGTGCTCATCCTGATGCCCGGGCGGCAACCGTTCGGCCGCCTGCTGGAACAGCTCGGCCGCCTCCAGATACTGCCGCTCGGTCATCTCTAGGTCGGCCAGAGTGGCAGTAGAAGCGGCGGCTCCGAGCAGCTGCGCATCTTCGGCCGCCTGTGCCTTTTCCCGCAGCTGCCTGGCCTGCTGAGCGGCATCAATCTGCGCCTGCGTCACCTCCTTGAGCAGGCGACGCGCCTCGTCGAAGCGGCCGTCATTGATTGCGGCTTGGGCCTTCTCGGCCAAGGCACGTGAGGTTGGGTTGGTCGGATCGAGCGCCGCCAACTGCTGCTGGAGCCGCTTGTAGTCCTGGGCGACCTTGTTCAGCGTCTCCGGAAGGCGCTCCAGCGGCACCTCCTGCTCAAACACGATTTGCAGCAGGGTCTTGGTCGCATTCTTGGTGACACCAAGCTTCTCGCTGAGGTCGACGATCTTGTCGACGAGAGGCTCCGTAGCACCCTTGGCCGCGGCCTGGGTCAGTGCCTGCACCTGTTCCGGGGTCAGCCCGTAGTAGTTGTTGCAAGTGAACTTGTTGCCGGTGACGTTGCCTCCTCCGGAGACAGCACAGTCGGTAGCGGTGATGATGGTGTCTCCGATGGCGAACACCGGGTCAGGCTCGATCAGGCCCGTCCAAAGCAGCAGGCCCAGGGCGCCTACTACTGCTCGCTTCACGGGACTTGATTCCCTCTGCCGGAGGCAGCCGGACCACCAGAGTTGGTGATAGTAAACGTGTTGCCCGACACATCACCCACTCCTGCAACGCCCTGGTAAGCATTGACGCTGGCATGGCCGCCTGGCTTTGGCGCCGAGGATGGTGGTAAGAGGAAGACGACTACTGCCCAGACGCCGGTGGCCAGAACCACCAGCCCACCACCGATCCAGGAGAGGGTGGCTTGGTTCTTCGGCCTCATAAGGAAGCGCCAGAGCGAGTTCATGGTATCCTCCTCGATACTCGCGAGCGATAAAGAGTATCTTGACGATGCCACAGATAGCCCAGTTGGGCCAGCCAACTCTGATGCACGAAACTGGCCGTTTACGTGCATCCTCTTCCAGGCTGCCCAAAAGCTAGCTTGACGGTATTTCGTGCACCCATGTAGTTTCGGCACACGGTTTCGTGCAGAGAGAAACAACCATGGCCCGCACCTTCGCCTACTGCCGCGTGAGCACCACCGACCAGACCACGGACAACCAGGTCCAGGAGATTGCTGGCGCGGGTTTCCAGGTGGATCCTCGGCGGGTCATCATCGAGGCCGTCAGCGGCAGCCGAGAGGCCCGTAAACGGCCTGCCTTCGCAAGGCTTCTCGATCGCCTAGAAGAAAGCGACGTGCTGATCGTGACGAAGCTGGACAGGCTCGGCCGTGACACCATCGACGTGCTCAGTACCGTGAAGGAACTGGAGGCCCGAGGCGTCCGTGTGCACTGCTTGGCGCTGGGTGGCGTGGATCTGACCAGCTCGGCCGGACGGATGACCATGGGTGTGCTGGCCAGCGTGGCGCAGTTCGAGCGCGACCTGATCATCGAGCGGACCCAGGCCGGGCTTGCCCGCGCAAAGGCCGAAGGGAAGACGCTGGGTCGTCCAAGTGCCCTGACGGCTACCCAACAAGTCGAGGTGCGGGCAGCCCTGACAGCGGGTCAGAGTGTGTCGGAGTTGGCGCGCCAGTACCGGACCAGCCGCACGACGATCCAGCGAGTCAGGACCGCATAGGGTCCGTCGTGACTACCCAATAGTCTACTAATCTAGTCAAGATTTACGAGCAATATCCTTGGCGGGGTCCGGGCTTCGTTTGCGAAGAAAAAGGACTAGTGGCTAGCAGTCTTCAACGGCTCAAAAGCCCTACTGGCTTTCCCTGCTGGGTGCCAACTAGTCCATGTCACTCGCTTTTGCCCCTGAAGGCATCGTCGGGACGCTATGCGCCCAGCAGAGCATCATCCCGGATCCTTAGGCGCCCACAAGCGGGGAATGGCCACAAGTGGGCCAGAAAGCATCCTTCCTGGGTTCCTCGACGGCCGCACGAGATCTACCAATATCGATGTTTGTGGTTCGCAACGCCTGCCCAAGAGCAGCTATCAGCATATCACGGCCCTCCTGTGCAAAGACGTTCGTGTAGACCTTGAAGCTCAACGTAACAGCGATCTGCTTTTCAAAGCCACGCTGAAGACTATCAGGACAGAAGGGTCCTTGCGTCAGTGACTTGATCTTGGTTCGTTCGGAGAGGCAGCCGTTATCGGGAACTGCGCACTACAAGTGGTTGCCGTTCGTATCCCAACTCACATTCGTTTAGTGGAGGCCGATCTTGGTAACCGAGTTCCTGCTTTGCTCACGTTGCTTCAACGACCAAGGACTCATGCTAGAAGCTGTTCGTTTCGGAACTTCGGCAGAGGGAAAGTGCAAAAACTGTGGCGCCGAGGACGGCCAGAAGCTTGATGCCGACACGCTATGGCACCTTGCGCACAGGTTCTTTGTATGGGGAACACTCCACCGTGTTGAGTATGGTGCGGCACCACTGGTTAGGTTCAGCAGTGGCATGGAGACAGGTATCAAGCTATCGCCCTGGCTTGAACATGACGTTCATCTTTTCGAGAAAGCTCTAGGTGTCGGGTTCTTCCTGTACGGTCCAAGACTGTGGATGGTAGGCTTCATTGAGCCTCTACGAGCCCTTGAAGACAATAAAACCAGATCATTGATTATCCAGCGCATCTTATCTGAATATCCAACTACCCAACTTACTCCCGACAGAATTTTTTACCGTGTACGAACTAATCCAACTGAGCCAAGCTCCAGCGCCCAATATGATAGCTCTCCATCTGAATTTTTGGGCAGGAACCGTTTAGACTCTGCTAATCTGCCAATCTTGTACTCGTCCGAAGATCTTCCAGTCTGCTTACATGAGCTGCGAGTTGCAGCGGAAGACAACATCTTCGTTGCAAGTTTACGCGCAAAAAAATCCCTACATCTTTTGGATCTAACTGAGGTTATTGATGAAAATGTCACAGAGTTTGAAAGTCTAGATCTCGCAGTTCATATGCTTTTTTTAGCTGGCAAACACTCCTACAATATATGCCGAGATATTGCTCTTGCCGCACATGCACATGGTTTTGACGGGCTGCTTTATCCATCGTATTTCAGTCTTCTTAGGACTGGCTTTATGCCTTTTGAGACAAGTTACGGACTGTCATTGCGTAAATATAGTAAATCCAAAGACTATGAAAAATCGAAAATGATCCCTAATATAGCTCTTTTTGGCAGGCCAATTCAACAAGATATTGTCGCCGTACATTCTATCAATAAGGTAATACTACGCCGTGTTGATTATGATTTTCACTTTGGTCCGACCGAATGCTAACGATGTACAGCCATAAAGTGGCAAGCTTGATGCAAGCGGGTGCGCGTCACGATCATCGTAAGGATTCTCTGACTGACTGTCGGCAAAGTCGCTGGCCGATCACGCAATGCGCCTCAGCATGATCCGGCTCATGGCGGTGTAGATCATCGCCACCCCGGTTTCGGGTAGCCGCTCGTAGTCTCGGGCGAGGCGACGTGATCGGGACAGCCAGGCGAAGGTCCTCTCGACTACCCAACGGCGCGGGAGGACGTGGAAGCCTGCCGGCCGCTCCTCCAGTCCGTAGCGCCACGCTTGACGCTGGCGGTGGAACGGGACCTCCATACGCCAGCCGCGCTCCTTCTCCAGCCACTTCGCGAATGGCCCGGTATAGGCACCGTCCGCCCAGACCAACTCCAACCGCGGCAAGGCCGCCATGGGCGCCAGCTCGACCATCTGTCGTGCGCCCACCGTGTCGTGCAGGCTGGCGGCATGGATGTGCGCCAGGAGGATCAGGCCCGACACGTCCACTAGGATGTGTCGCTTGCGCCCGAACGTCTTCTTGGCTGCATCAAAGCCTCGATCAGGGCCGCCCGTGCCGGTTGCCCGCGCCGTCTGCGAGTCGAGTACGGCAGCGGAAGGCTCTCGATCTCGGCCGTCCTTCTCACGCGCATGCTCGCGCAACTGATCGTGCATGCACCGGAGCGTGCCGTCCTTGCGCCAACGGGTCAGTTGCGAGTGCACCGTCGGCCATGGCGGGAAGTGGCGAGGCAGCATGCGCCACGCGCAGCCGGAACGAACCAGGTAGAAGATGGCTTCCGCCATGACCCGACGCGGCCACTTCGGCGGACGCCCGAGGCGACAAGGTGGCGGAAGAAGTGGCTCCAACGCCGCCCACTCGGCGTCACTCAGGTCAGAAGGGTACGGTCGATCAGGCATGGCGCTCTCCAGCCAGGACATGCCTGAATCAACGCAGAAAAGGGTTGGCCAGCGACTTTGCCGACAGTCAGTGAGAGCGACGATGAACCGCTGCTAGATCGTTCCCTGACCTGAACCCGCAAACCGCTCAAGTGCTTCGTCTCGCAGTGACTGCCAACCAAATGGCGCACCCCAACCGAAGCCCCAACCCGCGCTGTTTTCGCTAGAACTAACATACTGAATATAATACAAAACTTCTCCCAAACGAGAAGTGGCGGAGGGAACGGGATTCGAACCCGTGAGGAGTTGCCCCCAACACGCTTTCCAGGCGTGCGCCTTAAACCGCTCGGCCATCCCTCCGGTTTCGGCTGGCGATGGCTTCTAGCGGCTGCCATCTTCCACCGCAACCCGCAGCCAGCCAGCCTTGTCGCCGCCCGGAGCCCTCGTCTTGCCTGTTTGCTCAAGTCCGTGCTTTGCGGTCACACACCGGCCGGCGCGCACCAAGCTGGCGCCGACGGTACAGGGGGTGAGCCGATGGTCTGCTCGTTATGTCTTGCCGGATGAGCATGCCGTTGGTCGGGAGGCTGGACCGGGTGGCCGGCTTCCTGGTGATGCTGCTGCCGCTCCTGTTTCTGCTGGGCCGTGCCGTCGCCGACGTTGCGCTCATCCTGGTCGCAGTGGCCTTCCTCGCCCGCTCTGCCGCCAGCCGCGATGTCGCCTGGATTTGGGAGCCCTGGGTCCTTGTGGGGCTGGCGTGGGTTGGGTGGCTAACCTTCGGGGGCCTGTTCGCAGCCGACGTCGCGTCGGCAACCGGCAAGGCGGCGGTGCAGATCAGGTTCGTGCTCTTCGCCGCGGCGCTCGCGACTGTCCACTTTCGCAACACGGCCGTACGCGCCAATTTCCTGCTGGCTCTGTCGTCTGCCGTCGTGCTGGTGGCCATCGACTGCGTAATCCAGGCCGCCACAGGCACGTCGCTGACCGGGCGCGGCCTGCCTGAACTCTATCGGCTCTCCGGACCCTTCGATTCGCAAAAGGCAGGAACCTATCTGGCGAAGACCATCTTTCCGACACTGCTGCCCCTGATGCTGATCATGGGCGACCGGCGCCGCGCTGCGTGGGTCGTCCTGCTGGCACTGGCGGTGGCAGGCATGATCATCGCCCTGACCGGCGAGCGTTCGGCGCTGCTGACGTTCGGTCTGGGCACGCTGGTCTGCCTGTTGCTGCTCCCCAGGCTGCGTTCCTTCCTCCTGCCGGTGGTCCTGCTGGCGACGCTGGGAGCGGGTGTCCTGGTGCTCAGCAGGCCGATCCTGGTCGAGCGCTTCGTCGGGCACACGGAGGACGACCTCACGAACTTTGCTGACAAGCGTTACGGCATGATCCTGCGTAGCGGTCTGGCGCTTGCGGCCGATCAGCCAATCACGGGTATCGGCGTGGCGGAGTTTCCCAAGCGTTGCCCGTCACCGGAGCTGGCGGTGATCGGGCCCGTCGACGTCCGCTGCGTCAGCCATCCTCACAACCCATGGATGGAGATGCTGGTCGAGGGCGGTGTCGTAGGATTAGCCCTCTGGCTTGCCATGGTCGGGCTCTGGCTGAAGCGCTTCGCCGCGGCGGGGCGGCCGGTCCTCGTGGTCGGGCTCGCAACGCTCCTGCCGTTCAGCTGGCCGTTGATGACCAGCATGTCCCTGTTCACGACATGGAACGCCATCCTTTGGTGGCAGGCCGTCGGCCTGCTCCTGGCGCTCAGCCCTCGGCGAGAAGAGCTGCGGCGATAGCCCTTCCCTCGTCCTTCAGGTCGCCGCTGCCGGCTTTCCTGCCGGCACGGCGGTACCAGTAGCCGGCATTCGAGTGATCGCCTTCAACCCGGTGCAGCCAAGCATGTACCCAATCCGCCTGGGGCTGTCCTTCGTGCGCCTGGACGATCTCGTGTGCTGCTTCCCAGTCGTCGTTCAAGCCATGCCAGATCGCGCAGACCGCATCAGGCAGACCGGGCGGTGGCACGTCTCTGGTGAGCGATTCGTCGAATGCTGCGAAGTTCATCCGTTGAACGGCTCCACCTGACGAAGGTCACTCGGTTTGGGCAAGCGAGGCGCTGCCTCGGCATGCTCGGCAGCGCGTTTGCGCTCGAGTTCCAGGATCGCCTTCTGCAGCTTCTCGAAAGCCCGCACCTCGATCTGCCGCACCCTTTCCCGGCTCACGCCGTACTTCTCGGAGAGCTGCTCCAGGGTAGTCGGCTCCTCCTTGAGACGGCGCTCAGTCAGGATATACTGCTCGCGCTCGTTCAGGACCGACATGGCCTCGCTCAGCAGGCTCTCGCGGTGGGTACGCTCATCGGCATCCGCGACCGAGGCGTCCTGGGTGGTCCGCTCGTCCTCGAGCCAGTCCTGCCATTCGCTGTCGCCCTCGATCCGCAACGGGGCATTGAGCGAGTGATCCGGCCCGTCCAGGCGTCGGTTCATGTCGATCACGTCCTGCTCGGTCACCGCGAGCGTGTCGGCAATCGCACGTACCGTGTCCGGATGAAGGTCTCCCTCCTCCATCGCCTGCATTTGCGCCTTCAGACGGCGCAGGTTGAAGAACAGCTTCTTCTGCGCGGCTGTGGTGCCCATCTTCACGAGCGACCACGAATGCAGGATGTATTCCTGGATTGCCGCCTTGATCCACCACATCGCATAGGTGGCCAGGCGGAAGCCTCGCTCCGGATCGAAGCGCTTGACCGCCTGCATCAGCCCGACATTGCCCTCCGAGATGATCTCGGACATGGGCAACCCGTAGCCGCGATAGCCCATCGCGATCTTGGCCACGAGTCGGAGATGCGACGTTACCAGCTTGTGTGCGGCGTCGGCATCCTCGTCATCGCGCCAGCGACGGGCGAGCATGTACTCTTCCTCCGCCGGCAACATCGGAAACCGGCGGATCTCGTCGAGGTAACGGGACAGCCCGCTTCCTTCGAGGGCGACCGTCGGAAGACCGGCCATGGCAATCCTTCTCCTGCGCTCCGCGGTTCCGCATCCCGGACCCGGGTGGTCCTTGTTAGCGCACCCAGGCGTCGCTTGCCACCAAGACCGAATGCAGCCTGCTGGTTCCTACGCCAGTGGCCCTGTCCAATCCATCAGGAACGACAGGCGGCGAGCAGTTCGTCGAACAGCGACGGCGGGGGCAGGTCGAACCGGAGTGGTTCGCCGGTTATCGGGTGCCGGAAGCCCAGGACACGCGCGTGCAGGGCAATCCGGTCCAGCTGCTCGACGAGCGGCCGCGCTCTTTCCGGCAGATCGCCGGTCCGCCTGGGACCATAGATGCGGTCACCCAGGATCGGATGCCCCAGGCTGGACAGATGCACCCGGATCTGATGGGTCCGGCCGGTTTCGAGCGAACATTGCATGCGCGCTGCCCGCGTGCCCGCGGCGTCCAACACCTTCCAGTGGGTGACCGCCCGCTTGCCGCCATGGCTGACGATCGCCATGCGCTTGCGGTCGAACGGGTCTCGCCCCAGCGGCCGATCCACCGTACCTTCCGTCTTCGCCGGGAGGCCGCGCACGATCGCTTCGTAGACGCGCTCGATCGAGTGGATCGTGAACTGGCCGGACAGGAGCGTGTGCGCCCGGTCGTGCTTGGCCACGACCATCACGCCAGAGACGTCCTTGTCCAGTCGATGGACGATGCCGGGCCTGGCCACGCCGCCGATGCCGGACAGAGATCCACGGCAATGAGCGAGCATGGCGTTGACAAGCGTGCCATCGTCGTGGCCGGGGCCAGGATGCACGACCAGCCCGGCCGGCTTGGCGAGGACGATCAGGTGCTCGTCCTCGAACAGGATGGGCAGATTGATCTCCTGGGCCACCGGCGTCGCCGCCACTGGCTCCGGCACGGCCACGGCATAGGTCTCGCCGCCGCGGACCTTGCGCGAGGCCTGGCTCACCCTTTGTCCATCACGTGCGACGGCACCCTGATCGAGCAGAGCCTGGATGCGTGCCCGCGACAGATCGGGTAGGACCGCCGCCAGCCAGGCATCGAGACGCCGTCCGGCATCGTCCGGGTCCACCACGCGTTGGAACATGCCGCTTGTCATCGACCGTCCGTCATCCTCCAGGAACAAGTGATCATGGGTGAGACCGCCACCCGCATTCTTCTCGGCTTCGTCATCGCCGGTGCGGTGCTGCTCACGGTAGGGCTCATCGTTCTCATCTGGCTGCTCGCAAGCGGTGTACAAGGTGGCCGCACCGACAGCGTGAGCGCGCCAGCAGTCCTGTCCCTCTCGGAAGGCGAGCGGATCGTCACGATCGCGCGTGGGCCGGACGATATCGTCCTCCTGGTGCAGCAGCCCGACGGTCGCCAGCTCCTGCGCCGGATCGATCCCGACCGCGGTGACTTGCTTGGCGAGCTTCCGGTGGTGACAGCTCCGTGAACGAGACTCTGGACGTCAGGATCGACCATGTCGGCAGCAAGGGTGACGGCATCGTCCTGGGGCAGGACGGGCGGCTGTTTGTAGAGGGGGCGCTGGCTGGCGAGCGTGCGCTGGTGCGTCCGTTGGCCGGGCGGGATGGCGGGGATCGGCGCGCGGTGCTGGTGGAGATCCTGGAGCCGTCCGCCGAGCGGGTGATACCCCCCTGCCCCCATGCCGGCCCGTGCGGCGCATGCCGTCTCCAGCATCTGAGCCTTCCAGCCTATGGGCGCTTCCTAGAAGAGAAGGTGAAGGCGGCGCTGCACGCCAGAGGCCTGGATCCAGCACTAGTCCGTCCCGCCGCACTCTCGCCGCCGGCAGACCGGCGGCGGGTCCGCCTTGCCTGGCAACGAGAGGGGAGCGGCACCGTGCTCGGGACGCGGATGCCGCGGTCGCATCGAATTGTCGATCTGGCCACCTGCCTCGTCGCCAGGCAGGAACTGATGGCGGTGCTGCCCGGGTTGCGCAGGCTCCTGGGCAGGATTGCGCCCGCATCCGGGGAGGTCGCGCTGGATCTCACAGAGGCGGGCGTGGATGTCCTGATCATCGCCACCCAGTCGCCATCGACATCCGACCGCACCCGGATCGCCGCCGCCTTCGCTGAACTGCCGAGCCTCTGCCGGATCGCGTGGCGCAGCGAGAAGCTGCGCGAGGTCGAGGTCCTGCTGAGCCGGAGCGAGCCGATCGTACAGCATGGCCCCCTGCGGCTGGCTCCTACACCAGGTGCCTTCCGTCAGGCTACCGCTCACGGTGAAGCTGCCATGCATGTCTTCCTCCAAGAGCATCTGGGCGGTGCACGGAATGTCGTCGACCTGTTCGGCGGCATCGGCAGCCTCGGGCTGTCGCTGGCGCCGCTGCCGCGCAGGTTGCAGGTGGTGGAAGGAGATCTGGCCGCCGTGGATACGCTGCGCCGGGCGATCGCCGGCGGCGTGAAGGGCTGCCATATCACGGCACTGCGGCGTGACCTCCACAAGGAGCCGATGACGGCCAGGGAACTGCGCGAG
>NZ_DATAGQ010000054.1:0-11965 GCF_036263595.1 Geminicoccus sp.
GCCCATGAGCACCATCATGGCGATGCGGAGACGCCAGCCCCCGCTTCACCCGCCACGCTGCCACCGCCGATCGGCCTGAACCGCGCCGTGCAGATCTTCAGCAGCATGGGCCTGGCACCAGGCTATGCCGTCGACCTGCCGAGCATGCCGGACGGCGTCTACACCGGCTCGGCCTACCCGGACGATCTCGACTTCGAGCGGGTGATCCACCTGGACCAGTACACCGGCAAGCCGATCATCGATGTCGGCTTTCACGACTACGGCCTGGGCGGCAAGGCGATCGAGTGGGGCGTCAACGTGCACATGGGTCAGGAATTCGGGCTGGCCAACAAGATCGTCATGGCCGCCGTCTGCGTCGCCATCGTGCTGATGGCCATATCCGCGGCCGTCATGTGGTGGAAGCGCCGTCCATCCGGCAGCATGGGTGTTCCTGCCTGGCCGCAGGACAGGCGCGTCGCCATCGGCGTTACCGCGCTCGTACTGACCCTCGGTGCGCTCTTCCCACTGACCGGGCTCTCGATCCTGGTCATGCTGGCGATCGACCTGATCATCACACAGGCTGCGCGGCGGCCAGCTTCGGTGACATGAGCAGTACTGCCATGGCTGGCCTCTATGGCCAAACCCACGGCAGCTAGGTTCAGCTCTAGGGTCTGAACCCAATCAGGTTCTTGTGTATGCTGCGTGATCGGGCTCCTGTGGCGGTCACGGGTAGACGCGGGAGAGGGCGATGGCGGACCTGTTCTGGCTGACGGACGCGCAGTGGGCGGTGATCAGCCTGTTCATGCCCACGCATCAGCCAGGCGCGCGGCGGGTCGACGACCGTCGGGTGATCTCGGGCATCATCCATGTACTCAAGACCGGCTGCCGCTGGCGCGACTGCCCGGCCGACTACGGTCCGCCCACGACGGTCTACAATCGTTACCACAGGTGGTCCCGTCGGGGCTTTTGGCGGGCGATGCTCGCCGCCCTGGCCGAGGCGGGCTGGATTGCCGAGACGGCGGCGCTCGACAGCACCTACGTCAAGGTTCACCGTTCGGCGCATGGCGGCAAAGGGGGGCACGGACGCAGGCAATCGGCCCGTCGCGTGGTGGGCGGACCACGAAGATCCACCTCCTTGTCGACGTCCTTGGCCGACCCGCCGTCGCCCACCTTACGCCCGGCAACGCCAGCGACGTGAGGACCGCGCCCGACGTGCTCGCCGCGGCGCCAGGCCGCCTGAAGCGGCTCATCGCGGATCGGGGCTACGACGCAAACCGCCTGCGCCGAGATCTGCGCGAGGCCGGCACCATCCCGATCATTCCCGGCGCCCGCGCCCGCAAGCGACCCGTCAGGCATGACAAGCGGCGCTACAAGGACCGCTGGCGCGTCGAAGCAGCCATCTGCCGCCTTAAGGACTTTCGCCGCGTGGCAACCCGCTACGACAAACTCGCTGCCAACTTCGCCTCGGCCGTCGCCCTTGCTGCCGTTATCGCATTCTGGTGCTGATTGGGTTCGGACCCTAGTGCTGCGCCACGAAGGACAATACGGCAGCATTGAATGCGTCGGGCTGTTCCCAGGACGTAGAATGTCCGGCCTCGGCTATCACCACGTAGTCGGCACTGGGAACATGGGGTTTCAGCAGGGTGAAGAGCGCCGGAGGCATATAAAGGTCTGCGTCCCCGGTCAGAAACAACGTAGGAGGGCGCAGGCGCTGCAATGTCTTCCAGTCTATGACGTTCTCCTTGGGGGCCATGGGCGGCTTTCCCTGCGCGGCCATTTTTTCCAGTTCGACCCACCGCTCCGTACCGCGCGGGTTCAAGGCTCGATAGGACGGTCCAAGCTCCTTGATGTCGGACGGCAGAGCCATGAATTCTGGGGTGAGCAGCCGCTTGGTTACCTCGGTGAACTCAGGGTCATCGATCCCTCCCAGGCTAGACGCCATCACGAGACTTCTCACCCGCTCAGGATGGCTCAAGGCAAAATCCAGGGCGGTAAAGCCGCCAACCGCCGTTCCAACTAGATGAAATGGGGACAGCTTCAGTTGCTGAGCCAACAGCAACAAGTCCGCCGCTCCAGATATCGGCTTGTTGGGCTCCTGCACTGTTGAGCGATAGTGGCCCCGCCGTGAGTAGGTGATGACACGATATCCCGCCTTGCTGAAACTAGACTGCTGGTAACGCCACGATGCGGCGCTTCCGGTGGAGGCATGCAGCAGCACGATCGGCACACCGGTGCCGCCACTATCCTGATACCACAACTTTGCCCCATCGACATCGACCCAGCCCTCTGCCGCTGGTGTGAATGCCGGCTCATCCAGCCAACTGGTTTGTGCCGCAGAGAACCGCCTGTAACCCTGATCATGGGCCTCGGCGGGCTCAGACCCAAGCAGCTCCACCGGCAAGCTCGCCATCGCCGTTGCGGAGACAAAAACGCTTCTGCGGCTGAGAGCGGGGCCGTTCATCGTATTCTCCAGCTGCTACTACGGTTGCCCCGAAGGCTTCAATCTGATCGTTCGTGCACCATCCTCTTGAGGGTGCTCCGAACGTCCCCCACCCAAGCGGCGAGATGTCGGGGGTCCTCATCTTATGAACACGCTGCGATCGTCGACGAGCCGCTGAAAGGAGCGGCTCAGCAGGACGATCTTTTTGTCCCCAGGCAGAACTCGTCGGCGGCGCCGGTCAGGTCCCCGCAAGGACCATTGTGGCGCGTAGCGAGCCATCGGGCTTTGCGGACACTTTGAGGATGTCCTGCGTGCCGAAGATACCACTCTGGGCCCGAACCACATCGTTCTCGTTGGTATAGATAGAAACCCCACGAGACTTGTAATATTCGTGCGTCGATTGGATCGTGTTGGACAGTGCCTGCGGGAAGTATAGCTGCGTAGTCATCATCGTCTTGTCGCTCAGGAAAGCGCGGACGTGAATGTGCGCAGCTCTCGGCGTATACCACCCAGGAACGATCGTCTGAAACGTTACCTTTCCGTCCGCGTCGGTAGTTTGAGCTCCACGCAGCCAGCGTTCCGTATCCTTCTCTTGCACATGACCCAGCTCATTCACCGTATCGAGATCGGGAAGCTTGTTCGGATCATTAAAAAGGTAGCCGCTATACTCTCCTTGAGCATTGCAATGCCATATGGAGACAACCGCTCCCTTGACTGGCCGACAGCTGGCATTCGCATTGGCGACGTGCAGTTCAAGTTCCAGCGGAACGCCAGGCTGGTTTTCGCGGATGTCGGAGCGGATGATCCTCTGGTCGATAAAGTAAGGACCTTCCACAGTTGCCGTACTAATGCGGCACTGGGGCAATCCCCCAAGGAAATCACCAACTTCAGCGGCGTCCTTGACGTTGCCTGGCGTAAAGGTTCTTTGAGTCTGACCTAAGGCGGGCGACAGCAAGCTGCTCACGGACGTCAGGGACCCTGCGGCTAAGATAGAAAGCGCGATCCGTCGCTTTATTACGAACTCGTTTGGTGCCTCTTCTTGCTCTTCGACATCAGCGTCATTGTTCAGCTCCATCATAACTGCATCTTTCTCTAATGGGTTGGCGGACCTTGTCGCTTTCAACATCTCTCGAAACGCGTCAGCCGGCACCCGAGGAGAACCCCGAAGCCCTGTGGCGTTCGAGCCAAAGGCGCCACACAGGACAACGCCAGTCACGATCATTGGATCCTGCTGCCCCTGCAGGACGGTAACTTGCGCAACGAAGGCGCCTGCATCGATCAAGAGCAACAGCAGTGTGCCCAGGCCGGCTGGGCGCTTTGATGCTTTAGCCCTCGCTCGAAGCTAGCCGGAGGGCGCCGCGTTGGCTGATTGGGTTTAGACCCTAGGCATCAATAGGGCGTACCTACAGGCGACATAAATATGAGACAGATGAAGCGTCTCGCATGGATTGTTCCCGATCTTCCGGGACAGTGCCTGTAGCAGGTCTACATCCTAGCAGGACACGGCCCCTCCCCTGCCCATCCACGGCCATGCGCGCCAGCATGCCGTATCAAACTCAAGGTCCTGCTCGACCTCCTCCAGCCGGTTGACACGCTGGTGGCCGCCTTGATGGATCAACGGGCGAGGTCCATCATCAAGAGCGATACGCCAACTTGCCGCCGGATGCTTGGCCAACATCGTTGCCGCCCGCCTGCAGCCCGTACTTCAGATTGAGATCCCGGCCCTGCGCCTGAAACACCTGCAGGCCAAGATGCAGGCCGGCAAGCGTATCCGCATGGCCGTCCTGCTCTCGAGCGTGTCCGCCTCTGCTTGGGTACCCCGCAACCAAGCGTCGAACGTCCATGCATCGTCGGACAGGAAGCGCACGCAGAGCGTCGCATGATGGCGTGCCATGAGCGCCTCACCGCAGCAACGCTTGACTACCGACATGACGCTCTTGACCTTCCAGCGCTGGCGGTAGGCGGTGCGGTCTGCGGGTCACCCGACTTGCCCAGCCGCCTGACCATCTCCTGCCGGTACGGTGTGGTGGCGACCGCGGTGGCGGAGCGATGCTTCTTGGCCACAGATCAGGCTGTCAACGCCGAGTTCTTCCCGGCAGAAGCGGTGGTTGGCTTCGCTGTCATAGCCGGCGTCAGTAATCAGCTGGCCATAGGGCATAGCGGCAGCCGCCTTGGATGCGAGTGGAACCAAATCGCTGAAGTCGCCACGGGGTCCTGGCCTGACCACTCGCTGCGCCAAGATTAACTGCGGCTCGACCCGATGTGCTAGTGCCCACTTCAACCATCCGCGCTCACTGCAGTGGCGCTCAAGCACGCCATGCGAAGTATCGGGAGGTGTGGGACGACCACAACCCGGTGGAGGCGACGGCGACCTGGCTTGCACGTTTGCCTGAGCAGTTCGTCCGTCGGACCGTCTCCCGCAGCGCTGCCTCGATCTGTTCGGATGACAGATGGTGGCGGGCGAACCACCACAGGCTGGAATGGTCCGGCACGAGCCAAGAGGCCAAGCAGCCGGCATCTGTCGGGTCCGCTTCATCATGCATCCCGGCAACACCATGTTGCCGCCGGCAGGCGAGGCCAGGCTAACATGGCGCTGCCGGATCAGCCTCGGGGACTTTCTGAAATCATCGGCCTCCCGTCGCCTCGGATCCTTGCGGGATTGGCTCTTGGCAAGATCTCGGCGGCAATTCGCCGGTGTTGCTGACGCGACCGACTGCGACCACCCTTGTCCCCAGAAGGGCGGACATCCTGAACTTCCAGCCGGGGGGCTGTCATTGAAAAACGGAATGAGGGAGAGATATAGGCAAGAGAGGCTGTCTGATGAGGACATCCCTTTCTAAGCAGTATCAGAAATCTCCGTCTCTAGGTTATCTGTACTTTTGTCTCGGCGCCCGCGAGGATTCTACTGCATGACACTATGGTTTATTGTATTTATTCCATTTTTTGGGGCAATGATTATGCCCCTGCTCAGTCATTCCAGCCGCAACGTTTGCGCCGGTGTTGCAGGGATGATCACGCTTACTGCCCTTGGTCTCCTGCTCGCAGCCGCGCCGGCAGTTTTTGCAAATGAGGTGCCGCAAGGCAGGGCCGACTGGTTGCCACAGATTGGCCTGACCTTCTCGTTCTTCATTGACGGGCTTGGCCTTCTCTTTGCATCGATGATTCTCGCCATCGGTGCCCTCGTGATTCTTTATGCACGGTTCTATTTGAGCCGCGACGACTCCTTATCGCGACTCTACGCCTATCTACTCCTCTTCCAGGGAGCGATGGTCGGTGTAGCCCTTAGCGACAACATCATCCTCCTCCTGATTTTCTGGGAGCTGACGAGCCTCACATCCTTCCTGCTCATCGGGTTCTGGCAAAAGAACGCTGATGCGCGACAAGGCGCGCGTATGGCGCTGGTGATCACGGGCGGCGGTGGCCTTGCTCTGGTCGGCGGACTGCTGCTGCTCGGCCAGATAGCTGGATCCTACGAACTGACCGAAATCCTCGAGCGGGGGGACCTCGTCAAGGCGTCACCGCTCTATCTGCCTGCACTCTTCCTCGTTCTGGCAGGTGCATTCACCAAGTCAGCGCAGTTCCCGTTCCATTTCTGGTTGCCCCACGCCATGGTCGCGCCGACTCCGGTCTCGGCCTATCTTCATTCCGCCACCATGGTGAAGGCCGGGGTGTTCCTGCTGGCGCGCCTTTGGCCGGTCCTCGCAGGAACCGATGCCTGGTTCATGATCGTGGCACCGGTGGGCCTCGCTACCATGGTGATCGCGGCCTGGATCGCCATCTTCAAGGATGATCTGAAGGGCCTGCTCGCCTTCTCCACCGTCAGCCATCTCGGCTTCATGACCATGCTGCTGGGCATGGGTACGCCAATGGCTGCGGTGGCAGCGATGTTCCACGTCATCAATCATGCGACCTTCAAGGCCGCCTTGTTCATGAGTGTCGGTATCATCGACCACGAGGCGGGCACCCGGGACATCCGTCGGTTGGGCGGCCTGCTCGGGCTCATGCCGATCACCGCCACGCTGTCGCTCCTGGCCGCCGCCTCCATGGCAGGCGTGCCCCTTTTCAATGGATTCCTGTCCAAGGAGATGATGCTCGAGCAGGCCGCTCATTTCAGCGAAGTGGGCATCCACCTTCTGTTCCCGGTGATGGCGACGCTTGGGGCGCTGTTCTCGGCTGCCTACTCCGCACGCTTTGCCGTCGGCACTTTCCTTGGCCAAAGGCGTCGGGATTATCCCCATTCTCCGCATGATCCCACGGCAGGCATGTGGCTGCCCGTGGTGGTGCTCGTGGTTCCGATCATCGTCATCGGGCTGGTACCCGAAGTGGCGGGCCCGCTTGTCGCGCTCAGCGCCGGCGCCGTGGTCGGCGGCCCGCTGCCGGACTATCATCTGGCTCTCTGGCATGGCGTCACGCCCGCGCTATTCATGAGCATCATTGCCCTGGTCGGAGGCGTGCTGCTGTTCCTCGCATACCCCCGGATGAACGCGCTGCGCCTAGCCATCCCTCGTCCCGACGCCAGGATCATCTTCGAGGCCTTGGTGGACAGATTGGTCCTGACCGCGCGCTATCTGCTGGCCCACCTGCAAGACGGGGTGCTGGGGCGTTACCTGTTCGTGATGACCTTGGCGATCGGTGCATTCGGTGCCTACGGGTTCCTGAGCATGCAGCACGGCCCCGGAGCGCGGCCACTGCAGCCGGCGACGGTGCCGGCTGCAGTGGCATGGGCGGTACTGGCTGCGGCCACCGTTGCAGTGGCTCTGAAACATTCAGACCGGCTGTTCGCCCTGATCCTCACCAGCGTCATCGGCCTCATCGTGGCGCTCGCTTTCGTGCAGTTCTCCGCACCGGACCTTGCATTGACCCAGATCGCGGTGGATGTCGTCACGACGATCCTGCTGCTGCTGGCCCTCAATCTCCTCCCGAAGACGACACCACCGGAAACGCGCAAGCTGGTCTGCTGGCGGGATGCCGGGCTTGCAGCGCTGGTAGGGGTGGGCATCGCTGGCTTGGCTTATGCCGTGATGACGCGCGACGTGGCCAGCATCTCCGGATACTTCATCGAACAGGCGAAGCCAGGAGGCGGAGGCACGAACGTGGTCAACGTCATCCTGGTCGACTTTCGTGGTTTCGATACCTTTGCCGAGATCATCGTGCTGGGCATTGCAGCGGTCAGTATCTTCGCTTTGCTGGATCTGGCGTTCAAGGGAGCTGCCGCCCGGCGCCTGCGGGCCTTTCGGCTCGAGGAGGAATCGAAGGACGCTCATCCCCTCCTTCTGGTCGTGGCAACCCGGGTCCTCCTGCCACTGTCCCTGACAGCAGGCGTGTTCTTCTTCTTGCGTGGCCACAACCAGCCCGGCGGCGGCTTCGTTGCCGGCCTCGTCGTCGCTATCGCGCTCATCATGCAATACATCGCAAGCGGTTATGTCTGGGCGAGCAAACGTGCCCGGGTCGATGCGCAAGCCTTGATCGGAGCTGGTGTCGGCATTGCCGGTCTGACCGGCGCGGCCGCCTGGGCCTTGGGCTATCCCTTCCTCACCAGTACGTTCGGTTACTTCACCCTGCCGCTCGTGGGTGAATTCGAGCTCGCTTCAGCGATGATGTTCGATCTGGGCGTCTTCCTCACGGTCGTAGGCGTCATGGTTCTCTCGCTGGCGCAACTTTCGCGGGTGTCGCAGCGGGTAGATCCGTCGGCGGACGTCGGGACGCCCATGGACATCGTGCTCACGCCACCTCCCAAAACGGCGGACAGCACTGTCTCGCAAGGGGAAGATTGAGATGGAACTTCTGGTCGCAAGTGCCATCGGCTTCATGACCGCCGCCAGCGTCTACCTGGTGCTGCGCGGCCATACCTTCGCGGTCATCATCGGCCTGACGCTCCTGTCATACGCCGTGAACGTCTTCTTGTTTGCCATGGGAAGGCTCACCATCGACCAGTCGCCGATCATCGTGCCCCATGCAGTCGGCTATACCGATCCCCTGCCCCAGGCACTGGTCCTGACCGCCATCGTCATCTCCTTCGGCATGACGGCGCTGATTGTCGTCCTGGCGCTGCGCGGCTTCCTGGAGACTGGTTCCGATCGCACCGATCTCGATGCCACTCAAGTGCAGGACAGCAGCAGCATCGAGGAGGGCCAAGCGCGCCCTCATGCCCAGTCATGAACCACTGGATCATCGTTCCGGCCATCCTGCCGGCCCTGGTAGCTGCATTCCTGATCCTCACCTTGCGGCATCATCTCGTTCGGCAGCGGATCGTTTCAGTCACCGCCACCTTGCTACTGTTGGCGGTAGCCGCCGGCCTGTTCGCCATGGCGATTCAGGGCGAGCCCGTGGCGTATCGCTTGGGTGACTGGCCGGCACCCTATGGGATCGTGCTGGTACTCGACCGACTATCCGCGACGATGCTGTTGCTGACCGCCGTCCTTGCACTGGTGGTCGTCATCTTCGTCATCGATCGCTGGGATACTCGTGGCCGGTACTTCCATATCCTTTTCCAGTTCCAGCTGCTCGGCATCAACGGCGCCTTCCTTACCGGCGATCTGTTCAATCTCTTCGTCTTCTTCGAGGTGATGCTGATCGCCTCCTATGGCCTCATGCTCCATGGAGGCGGCGCTGCGAGGCTGAAGGCCGGCTTTCAGTACGTGGCCATCAACCTGGTCGCTTCAGCGCTCTTTCTCATCGCAGTGGGCCTGATCTACGCCGTCACCGGCACGCTGAACCTCGCAGACCTGGCGCTGAAGGTGCCTGAGGTCGCACCATCCGGCCAGGCGATCCTGAAGACCGGCGCGCTGCTGCTCTTCTTGGTTTTCGCCATCAAGGCCGCTCTGGTGCCGCTGCATTGGTGGCTGCCGGCCACCTATTCGACGACCTCCGCGCCCGCGGCCGCCTTGTTCATGATCATGACGAAGGTCGGCGCCTATGCCATTCTTCGTGTCTTTGGATTGGTCTTCGGTGCGGATGCAGGGCCCCTGGCGATGGCGGCAGCGCCCATTCTCCTGCCAGCCGCGCTCGTCACGCTCCTGGCCGGCAGCATCGGGCTGGTCGGCAGCCGCACCTTGAGCGAACTGGCTGCCTACGCCGTGATCGCGTCCATGGGCACGCTGCTGATCGCTGTGGGACTGTTCGACCAAGCTGGCGTGACGGCAGCGCTCTACTATCTCGTCCACAGCACGCTGGCAGGAGCAGCCTTGTTCCTCCTTGCTGGCCTGATCGCCGAGCGGCGCGGGCAATCCAGCGACCAACTGGTGCCGGCCCCGGCAATTACAGGGGAAACCCTATTGAGCAGCATGTTCTTTGCCGCCGCGGTCGCGATGGTAGGACTACCGCCCCTGGCGGGCTTTCTCGGCAAGGTCATGATCCTGCAGGCTGTCGCCGCTTCTTCCTGGTGGCCGGCCGTCTGGGCGGTCATCCTCGGTACGAGCCTGCTCATGACACTGGGCTTCGCGCGGGCCGGGTCCACCTTGTTCTGGGCAAGCGAACCAGCGAGGATTGGCCAAAAACCCGTGTCGCCGGCTCGCTTGCCGACTGCGGCGGTGGCACTGCTTTTGTTCCTTGCCGCTGCCTGGACTGTGGGTGCCGGGCCACTGGCGCGGATCCTGTCAGCGACTGCAACACAGGCGCTCGATCGCATCGTCTACATCACAGCGGTGCTCGGGCCGGACGCTGCCATGGCCGGACGATGACCATGCTGGATCGGTTCCTTCCGCACCCCCTCCTCACGTTCCTGATCCTGATCGTCTGGGTATTCCTGCTCAATGACGTGTCGGCCGGAGCCGTCATTCTTGGGCTGATCCTGGGCCTGATCATCCCGATCGTCACCAGCGCCTACTGGCCCGGCCGTGCCAGCCTGAAGGCGCCCTTGCTGATCAGCGAGTACCTGCTGATCGTAGGTTGGGATATCCTCGTCTCCAACTTTCAGGTGGCTTACCTGATCCTGTTTCGGAAAGCCGCCGGCCTTCGTTCGCGCTACGTCACGGTTCCGATCGATCTGACCTCGCCCGAGGCCATCGCCGTGTTGGCTGGCACCATCACCCTTACTCCTGGGACGGTGACAGCCGACCTGAGCGCGGACGGCAAGGCATTGCTGGTTCATTGCCTGGAAACCGATGACCCGGACGGCACGGTCGCCAACATCAAGAACCGCTATGAGCGCCGGCTGAAAAGGATGTTCGAATGATCATGACCGCATCCATCATCGCTGCGAACGCCATCTGCATCGCGTTCCTCCTGGCTCTCTACCGCGTGGTTGCCGGTCCCGATGCCACCGACCGCGTGCTGGCGCTCGACACGCTGGTGATCAACGCCATCGGGCTCATCGTGCTGCTAGGCATCATCTATGGCACGACCATGTACTTTGAGGCGGCACTGCTGTTCGCGATGGTGGGCTTTGTCACCACGGTGGCGTTCTGCAAATTCCTGCTGCGTGGCAATGTGATCGAGTGAGGAGCAGGAAATGGATATGCTGATGGAGGTAATCGTCGCCGTCCTCATCCTCACCGGCGCCTTCTTTCTTCTGGTGGGATCGCTTGGCCTCGTGAAGCTGCCCGACATGATGCGCCGGCTGCATGGGCCCACCAAGGCCACGACCCTGGGCATCGGGTCATTGCTGATCGGATCAGTCATTTACTTCGGGGCATTGGTCGGAGAATTCTCGTTCCATGAGCTGCTCATCACCCTCTTCCTGTTCCTTACTGCTCCCGTGAGCGCGCAGATGCTGGCCAAAGCTCACATTCTGAGGTCCAAGACAGACAGCAGCACATTACCGCCGACGGGCCGCGCCCACGGCTGGGCAACACTGGATGACCAGAAGTAACTGCAATCTGGTGATGAACATAATACTCGAGTATTGTAAGTATCTGTAGCACACAGGCATGTGAACTTGTAAATATATATCAAGGCAATGAAGCTTTTTCCGAGCCGCTTGAAGCAACTTGGATTCTCATCGATTTGAGGATGTGGTTCAAGCCATATCGGTAGGCTCGTGCCGATCGGCCGCAGGACGCTTTGGGGTAAAAGGTGGTCCCCTAATTTCGGACAAATGGGGAAGCTCGGTTCGCCCTGAGAAGAACGGACCGATGACGGGAAAGCGGACGCGGTCGTCAGCGGAGTTCAAGGCGCTGGAGGTGCTGCGGGGTGAGCTGACGACGGCACAGGTGGCGGCCAGGCACGGCATTCATCAGATGATGGCGGGCGAGTGGAAGCGGCGGGTCGTGGAGGGCCATGGCCGGAGTATTTTCGGACAAGTCGGCTGGCCAGGAGAGCGCCAAGACGAACGAGGCGGAGGTCGAAAAGCTGCACGCCAAGATCGGCTAGCTGCTGGTGGAGCGGGCTTTTTTAGCCGAGGTGTCCGGTTGATGAGCCTGGAGCGGCGACAGGAGATGGCGAAGATGGGACCGGCGCCGATCTACCAGCGGCCGAACCAGGTCCCTCGGCGGTCTCCTGTCTGCCGTCCTTTCAGGAAGCGGATCATCCGGCTGCTGCCGGATGATGGTGCGCTGACCTTACCTACATCCCGATGCGCAGGGGCTTTCTCCTTCTGGTCGCCATCAT
>NZ_DATAGQ010000055.1:0-13396 GCF_036263595.1 Geminicoccus sp.
CGAGCACAGGCACCGCCGCGAGCAGGCGCCTGGTATAGGCGTGCCGCGGCCGTGCCAGCACGTCCGCTGCCGTGCCCTCCTCGACGATCTCGCCCCGATACATCACCGCGACGCGATCGCAGATCTGGCTGATCACCCCGAAATCGTGGCTGATGAAGATGACCGCGAGCTGCCGGCTCCTCCGGAGCTGGCCCAGCAGGTGAAGGATCTCCGCCTGGACCGTGACATCCAGCGCGGTCGTGGGCTCGTCCGCCACGATCAGGTCGGGGTCGTTGGCGAGCGCCATCGCGATCGATACGCGCTGGCGCTGCCCGCCAGAAATCTCATGCGGATAGGCCGTCGCGATCGTGGATGGATCGGGCAGCTGGACCGATGTGAACAGATCCACCGCCTGTTGCCGTGCCTGCGCCTCCGGCACCGACCGATGGGCACGGATCGCCTCCACGACCTGGTCGCCGATCCGCATGAGCGGATGGAGGGTCGTGAGCGGGTCCTGAAACACATAGGCGATCCGGTCACCGCGCAGGCGCTGCAGGCGGCCTTGTGGCAAAGCGAGCAGATCGTCCTCGCCGAACTGGATCGAGCCTGCCCGGATGACGCCCGGCGGCGAGGCCACCAGGCGCGCGATCGAGAGCGCCGTCACCGACTTGCCGGATCCGGATTCGCCGATGATGCCCAGGCACTCGCCCGGCGCCACGTGCAGGCTCACCCCCTTGACCGCATCCACCCGTCCTGCTGCCGTATCGAAGGCGGTGCGGAGCCCCGCCACCGACAGGATGGCGCCCGGCACGGCTGCAGGAACGGTGGAGGCGTCGCGCTCGACGCTGGTGGCCGCTCCGGGACGTCCGGGGATCCCGGAGCGCAGCCGCGGGTCGAGCGCATCGCGCACGCCGTCGCCCACCAGGTTCATGCTGATCACGATGAGGAACACCACGAGCCCCGGCACGGCCGCCACGTGCGGCGCGTTGATCAGGACCTTGCGGCCCTCGCCCAGCATGGAGCCCAGATCGGCCTGCGGCGGCTGCGAGCCCAGGCCCAGAAAGGACAGACCGGCCGTTTCCAGGATCATCCAGCCGACGGTGGTCGAGACGGTGATCACGATCACCGGCATGACGTTGGGCAGCACCTCGGCCATCAGGATCCGGACCTCGCCCATGCCCGAGAGGCGTGCCGCGTCGACGAACTCGCGATGGCGCAGCCCGGCCGTCACGCCGCGGACATTGCGGGCGAAGAACGGGATGTTGACCACCACGACGGCGTAGAGCGCGTTCAGCAGGCCCGGTCCCAGCACGGCCACGATCGCCAGGGCCAGGAGCAGGTAGGGGAAGGCCATCAGCGTATCGATGCCACGCATCAGGAGCGTGTCCGTCCAGCCACCGACATAGCCGGCGACCAAGCCGATGGCCGAGCCGATCAGCGCCGCCAGGAGGGACGCGGATACGCCCACGGCAAGGCTCAGCCGTGTGCCCCAGACGAGCCTTGCCAGCAGGTCGCGCCCCAGCGCGTCGGTGCCGAGCCAGGCGTCCTGGCTGAACGGCGGCAGCAGGCGCTTGGCAGGTGCTGCCGCCCCCGGGTCGGCCAGCGGCAGGATCGGTGCCGCCAGGGCGATCGCGACCATCAGGACCAGCAGAACGAGCCCGATGGCCGCCAGGCGGTTGCGCAGCAGCCGGCGCAGCAACGGCAGGAAGCCGGTCATGCGGCGATCCTCGGGTCGAGCAGCCGCTGCAGGACGTCCGCCAGGAGGTTGAAGAGGACGTAGCTGGCAGCCACCACCAGAACCCCGCCCTGGACGAGCAGGATGTCGCGCGTGCCGATGGCATCGACCAGCATGCGGCCGATGCCCGGCCACTGGAACACGGTCTCGATATAGACGGCACCGCCCAGCACGAAGCCGGCCTGGATACCGATGACCGGGATCACCGCGACCATGGCGGCCTTCAGCGCATGGCGAAACACGATGCGTCGCTCGCTGAGGCCCTTGGCACGCGCGGTCCGGATGAAGTCCTGCCGCAGCACCTCGAGCATGGCCGAGCGGGTGAGCCTGGCGATGACGCCGGCTGCCACGATCGCCAGCGTCACCGCGGGAAGCACCAGGTGCCAGAGCAGGTCGAGCAGGCCGCCGCCTCCATAGATGGCGTACATCCCGCTCACCGGGAGCAGCCGCCAGCGCACCGCGAACAACAGGATCAGGAGCAGGCCCAGCCAGAAGGACGGCAGGGAGATCCCGATCAGCACCGCGAAGGTCACCAGCTTGTCGGCCAGGCCATACTGCCGCACGGCGGACACGATCCCGGCCAGCAGCCCGAGGACGGAGGCCAGGACCAGGGCCACGCCCGCCAGGATCAGCGTGGCGGAGAACCGCTCGCTCACCTCGTCCAGGACGGGCCGGTTCAAACTGAACGACTGGCCGAAATCGCCGGTCAGCACGTTGCCGAGCCAGGTGAGGTACTGGACCGGCAGGCTGCGGTCGAGGCCGAGGTCGCGGTTGATCCGGGCGACGTTCTCCGGCGTCGCATAGGATCCCAGCAGGGCCTGTGCCGGGTCGCCGGGGATGAGCGCCATGATCAGGAAGACGATCAGGCTCAGCCCGAACAGCACCGGCACCAGGGCCAGGAGGCGCCCCACGACATAGCCGGCCATGACGCAGCCGCCCTACTGCTTGGATACGTCGTCGAGCAGCAGGAAGAACGAGGGCTGCAGCGCGAATCCCTGAACGGCGCCGGTCGTCACGGCGTTCTGCTTCCAGTGGGCGACGAACGCCCAGGGTGCGTCGTCGACGATGATCTTCTGAGCCTGCCGGTACAGGTCGCCGCGCTTGGCCTGGTCGGTGCTGCGCCGCGCCTCATCCAGGACCTTGTCGAGCTCCGGGTTGGAGTAATAGCCGGAGTTGAAGCCGCCATTCTCGGGCAGTGCGTCGGTACGCAGCGTCAGGTATGGCAGGGTGTCCGGATCGTTGGTCATCCAGGCCATCTCGGCCATGTCAGCCTTGCCGGCGAGGCCCGGGTTCACGTTGGCCAGGAAGGTGTTCCACTCATAGGTCTCGATCTTCACGTCCAGGCCGACATCGGCAAGGTTGGACTGGATGACCGTGCCCATGGCGACCGGATCGAGCATGCCCGACCCGCCCTCGGCCACATAGAAGGTGAGCGAGGCACCCTCGGCACCCGCTTCCTTCAAGAGCGCCTTCGCCTTCTCGGGATCGTAGGGGTAGCCCTGCAGCGACGGGTCGTAGGCCCAGGCGAAGGCCGGTGCTATCGGCCCCTTGGCCGGCTCGGCGGTGCCCTGAAGGATGTTGTCGGCGATCGACTGCTTGTCGATCGCGTAGTTCACCGCCTGGCGGACCCGCTTGTCCTTGAGCGGCCCTTCCTTGGTATTGAGGATCAGGAACCAGAGATGCGGGCCGGCCTGCTCGTAGACCTTGAAGTCCTCCGTCCCCTGGAACTGGGCCAAGGCATCGGGAGGTACTTCCACCATGACGTCGATGCCGCCTGACAGCATTTCGGCCGCCCGTGTGTTGGCATCGGTGATCGGCCGGAAGATCACCGCCTGCAGCTTGGCGGGATCGCCCCAATAGTCCGGGTTCTTCTCGATCGTGACTTGGCGGTTGCCCTGCCACTCCACGAAGCGGAACGGCCCTGTCCCGACCGGCTGGCGGCCGAACTCCGTGCCGCGCTCGGTGACCGCCTTGGGCGAGACCAGCAGGCCGGTCGGATAGGCGAGGTTGGAGAGGAACGGCGCGTAGGGCTCCGTCAGGCTGAAGCGGACCGTCTGGGGATCGATTGCCTCGACCTTCTCGACCGAGGAGAAGAAGAAGGAGAGCGGGAACGGACCGGTGCCGGCCGCCGGATGGTTCTCGTCGAGCAGCCGCTCGAAGTTGAACTTCACGGCCTCCGCGTCGAAGGGGGTGCCGTCATGGAAGGTGACGCCCTGGCGCAGCTTGAACTCGTAGGTCCGGCCGTCCTCGGAGATGGTCCAGCTCTCGGCCAGCGCCGGCTCGACCTCGAGCGTGCCCGGCTTGTAGCGGACCAGCCCTTCATAAAGATTGATGACGATCCGGAAGTCGTTGGTGGCGGTGCTGACGGCAGGATCCAGCGAAGCCGGCTCGGCGATCTGCCCCACGACCAGCACGTCGTTCGGCACCTGAGCGATGGCGGAAGGCATGATCGGCAGGGTGAGAAGGGCCGCAGCTGTCAGGCCGCCAAGCAGGGTACGTCGTGTGGCCATGCTGCTCATGCCTCCCGAGAGCTGGTGTATCCCAGCAGAGAACGGCGAGCAGCCGCCATCGTTGCATCAACAGGGGCGTTTGGTTCAATGGGACCGGATAGCGCTCACGCGTCGATGGTCGGCGCGTTCGGCTCCCTGGCCATTTCCTCAGGTATGGGCTGCCGTGGAAAGCCCTTCATGCCGTGCGCTTCCTGAGCCGCGTCGCGCTGGAACTCCACCGGGCTCAGCACATAGGCCGTGATGAGCTCCGCCACGGAGCGCAGGGCGTGCATGTGAATCCGCTCGTAGCCGTGCGACCCGTCGACGCCGAACGTGATCAGGGCATTGCGTACATCATGGCCCGCCACGACCGCCGCGGCCGCATCGGAGCGATAGAAGCGGAAGACGTCCTTCTGGTAGCGGATCTCCTCGTCCCGGCACAGGCGGGCCAGGGCTCGGGTCAAATGGTAGTCGAACGGCCCTGTCTGGTCGGCCATCGCGATGGTCACCCCGAACTCCTCCGAGTTCTGGCCGGGACCGCTGGTGCCGTTGTCGACCGCCACCACCGCCGCGACATCGTCGGTCAGGGCTGCCGACGCGCCGACGCCCACCTCTTCCGCGATGGTGAACACGAAATGGACATCCACGGGCGGCACCTGGCCCTGCTCCAACAACGAGCGAAGGGCCGCCAGCATCAAGGCGGCGCCTGCCTTGTCGTCGAGATGGCGGGAGACGATGTAGCCGTTCTTGAGGAACTCGGGCTGCGGATCGATGGCGACCGTATCGCCCACCTCGACTCCCAGCCGCACCAGATCCGCAACGCTGCTGACCCGTGCGTCCAGGCGCAGCTCCACATAAGGCCAGCCGACGGGAAGCTGGTCGACCTCGTCGTTGAAGATATGGCCTGACGCCTTCAGCGGCAGGATCGTCCCGCGCAGGTAGCCGCCCTCGGTGAACACGGCGACCCTGGCACCCTCGGCGAAGCGGGCCGACCAGGTGCCGATCGGGATCAGCTCGAGCCGGCCGTTCTCCTTCAGCCTCTTGACCTGCGCGCCCAGCGTGTCGAGGTGCGAGACGATGGCGCGCGCCGGGCGTGTCTCGCGCCCGCGCAGCACGGCGCGGACGGCACCGCGCCTGGTGAGGGTCGGCGCCAGGCCCAGCCGCTCCAGTTCACGGCAGACCGCCCGCACGATCGTATCGGTGTATCCTGTGGGACTGGGGATATCGAGGAGGCCCGCCAACTGGGCGGCTAGATACTCAGTGTCGATCACCAATCGCGGCATGTTCGCTTCGCTCGTGGAACGCCGCCTGACGCACGCACGCAGGCATTGATTGCGGGAACAGGAGGTCGATGAACCGCTCGGCCGTCGGCTGTGGCTCGTGATTGGCGAGCCCAGGCCGTTCGTTGGCCTCGATGAACACGTATTCCGGTTCCCGTGGCGAGCGGACCATGAAGTCGATGCCTACCACCGGAATGTCGATCGCGCGAGCGGCACGAATGGCTGCTTCCACGAGCAGCGGATGAACCTCGTCGGTTACGTCGTGGATGGTGCCGCCCGTGTGGAGGTTGGCGGCGCGGCGCACCTGAACCTCCACGCCGTCGGGCGGCACGTCGCCGAGCGCGAAACCGGCCGACGCCACGCATCGTTCGGTCTCCTCGTCGAGCGGAATGGTCGATTCGCCACCGGTCGCCGCCGCACGCCGCCGGCTCTGCGCCTGGATCAGGTCGCGCAGCGTGGTCTTCCCGTCCCCCGTCACCTGCGCCGGCCGGCGGATCGCGGCAGCCACCAGCCGGAAGCCGATGATCACCAGGCGCAGGTCCTGGCCCTCGGCGCGCCGCTCGACCAGGACCCGGTCACAGTAGTGCCGCGCAGCCTCCACGGCCGCTTCCACATCCTCCAGGGTCTCCAGGCCGACCGCGACGGCGCGTCCCTGCTCGCCGCGCGCCGGCTTCACGACCAGGCTGCCATGGGTGGCCAGGAAATCGGCCAGCTCGTCTTGGTCCCGGGCCTCGATCTGCTCTGGCACCGCCACGCCGGCTGCCTGGACGATCCGGCGGGTGACCGCCTTGTCGTCGCAGATGCTGACGGCGACGCCCGAGGTGAGCTCGCTCAGGCTTTCCCGGCAGTGGATGGACCGTCCGCCGAACGACAGCCGGAAGAAACCGCCTTCTGCGTCGGTCACGTTGACATCGATGCCGCGCCGGCGCGCCTCGTTCACGATCAGGCGTGCATAGGGATTGAGCGCCTCGTCGGGTGACGGGCCGGTGAACAGCCGCTCGTTGATCGGGTTCTTGCGCTTGATCGTGAAGTACGGAACCCGGACGAACCCGAGCTTGTCGTAGAGAGCGATCGCCTGCTCATTGTCGTGCATGACCGTGAGGTCCGTATAGGCGGCACCCCGCTGCGCCAGATACTCGATCGCCGCGCGGACCAGCGCCTCGCCGATCCCTGGCTGGGTCGCCTGCGGGTCCACGGCCAGCGACCAGAACGACGAGCCCCTCTCGGGGCAGCCCCAGGCCTCGATATGGTCGACCGCCATGACCGTGCCCAGGATGCGGCCGGTATGATCGTCCTGGGCCACGAACACGCGGATGCCGTCGGCCGCGTGCCGGCCCTCGAAGAAGGCGGGCCGGATCGGGACCATGTGCCGGACCGCGTAGATCCGGTTCACCTCGTCGATGTCCAGGCGCGGGTCGAGCGGGCGGATCCGGAACCCGGCGGGCGCCCGGCTGCTCGGGCGATAGTCCGAAAGCCGCAGGCGGAAGGTGTGCGAAGGGTCGAGGAACATCTCGTGGGGCGCCATCGCCAGGATCACGTGCGGATCCTGGACGTAGATGGCGACGTCGCGGCGGTCGGGCCCCTCGGCACGCATGGCCTCCGTCAGTCGCTCGTGCCGGTCGAAGGTCTGACCGAACATGAGCCGTCCCCAGCCGCAATCGATCCAGGCTTCGCCCCGGACCGCAAGATCGGCATTCGTCATGGTCAGATTCCCTGCGCCTGCAGCCAAAGCTCCAGCAGGCCGACCTGCCAGAGTTCCGATCCGCGCAGCGGCGTGATCGCGTCACGCGGGTTGGCATAGAGGCTGTCGAGATAGTCCTGCCGGAACAACCCGCGCTCGCGGGCGGCCCGGCTGGACAGGGCGGCACGGACGAACTCCAGCCGCGAGCCCTCGATGTATTTCAGGCTCGGCACTGGGAAGTAGCCTTTCTCCCGGTCGATGACCTCGTGCGGGATGACCTGGCGAGCCGCCTCCTTCAGCACCCCCTTGCCCCCCCGTGCCAGCTTGTGCCGGGAGGGGATGCGCGCGGCCAGTTCGGCCAGCTTGTAGTCGAGGAACGGCACCCTGGCTTCCAGCCCGAAGGCCATCGTCATGTTGTCGACGCGCTTGACCGGGTCGTCCACGAGCATGACCAGGCTGTCCAGGCGGAGCGCCTTGTCGACGGGATCGCTCGCCCCGGCCTGGCCGAAATGGGCGGCGACGAAGGCACGGGCCTCATCGGTCTCGATCTGCCACTCGGGCGCGAGGTGGCGGGACAGGCGCGCATGGTCGCGGTCGAAGAACCGCTGAGCATATTCCGACACGGGGTCGTTCGAGCCGGCCAGCGGCGGGTACCAGTGGTAGCCGCCGAACACCTCGTCGGCGCCTTGCCCCGACAGGACTACCTTCACCCGCTTCGCGACCTCGCGGGACAGCATGTAGAAGGCGACGTTGTCGTAGGAGACCATCGGCTCGGACATCGCCCGGATGGCGCCCGGCAGGTTCTCGATCATCTCGGCCTCGGGCACGAAGATCTTGTGGTGCACCGTGCCGTAGTGCTTGGCGATCAGGTCGGAGTAGCGGAACTCGTCGCCCTTCTCGCCATTGGCCGCCTCGAACCCGATCGAGAACGTCTCCAGGTCCTTCTGGCCCCGCTCGGCGAGCAGGCCGACGATCAGGCTGGAATCGAGCCCGCCCGACAGCAGCACGCCCACCGGCACGTCGGAGACCATGCGCCGCTCGACGGAACGGCGCAGTTCGTCGAGCAGGAGGTCGCGCCACTCGTCCGCGGAGCGATTCTCGTCGACCTCGGAGCGATCGAAATCCATCCGCCAGTACACTTCCTCACGGGAGGTGCCGTCGGCCTCCACCACGCGGATGGTGGCGGGCGGCAGCTTCTTCACCCCGTTCAGGATGGTGTGCGGCGCCGGTACCACCGCGTGGAAGGTCATGTAGTACTGGAGGGCCACCCGGTCGATCGAGGTGTCGACCCGGCCCGTCTTCACCAGGGCCGGCAGCGAGGAGGCGAACAGGAGCGCGCCGTCCGTCTCGGCCAAATAGAGGGGCTTGATCCCGAAGCGGTCACGCGCGAGCACGAGCCGGCCACTGTCGCGCTCGTGGATCGCAAACGCGAACATGCCGTTGAACCGATGGACGCAATTCGTGCCCCAGGCGTGATACGCCTTGATCACCACCTCGGTGTCGCCGTGGGAGAAGAAGGAATAGCCCAGGCCGTGCAGCTCGTCGCGCAACTCCTGGTAGTTGTAGATGCAGCCGTTGAAGGCGATGCTGAGGCCGAGACCGGGATCGGTCATCGGCTGTTCCGCCTTGGTCGACAGGTCGATAATGCTCAGCCGGCGATGGCCAAGCGTCACCCTGCCTCGCGACAGGATCCCGCTGTCATCTGGTCCGCGCGGCGCCAGGACGGCAGTCATCGCCTCCGTCGCGGCTGTTCCAGCCGGTCGTCCATCGAACCGCGCTTCGCCGCACAAACCGCACATCTCGATCTCTCCGCTCTACCGGGCATCTATGGAGAAAGTCCCGACGGGCCCGAGCGCTCCCTCAAGGGCGGCAATCTTGTGACGATCACGTCGCCAGCGGCAGCCACATGGCTGCCGGGAAAGGCTCCGGTGAAGGAGACGCTCGTCATCGACCACATGATCTCAAACAGGACCATCCCAACCAGCCCCGCCGCATCTTGCCGGAGCTTTCGAGACCCGTTCGTTACGGTTCTTGGCTCAGGCCTGTCTTGTGGGGAGCCGCGTCGAGCCGCAGCCACTGCAGGCCGATACCGAGCTGCCGCGAGTCGGTCGACAGGCCGAGCGACAATGGCGATGCCGCGTTGGGCATGCGGAACAGGATCGACAAGGGCTGCTGCAGCCTCGCGACCTCGGCCGGGATGGTCGCCACGCGCTCGCCGATGGGATCGGCTGTCGTGAATACCCAGGTCGTCACGGGCTGCCCGTTCACGACGACCTCGATCTCCTGGCGAGGCAATTCCTTGGCGACGAAGCTCCACGCCTTGACCCGCAACTGCAGGGGTGCGTCGGTCAACTGCGCCACCGGCAGGTTGAATTCAGCCTCCGGCGCGTTCGAAAAGATGCCGTCGAGGTCAGGGATCGACCAGCCGCTCCCGCGATAGGGCCGGCCGGTGTCCCGGCCGGGCACGACGTCCAGAACCGTGCCCAGCAGATAGGGAGGGACCTCCGGGGGCAGCGCCAGGCCGAGAGGCAGTGATTGCGACCGGGCGATACAGGTCGTTGCGCAGGCAGAACTTGCGACCAACACGTAGCGATGACCTGGAGCCGTGCGCTCACAGATGCGTTCCGGCGTGAACAGGACCGCCAGATGCGGAGCTTCGACGCAGATCGGCACGCCCCTGCGCTCCAGGTCTAGCAACAGACCGGTCACGAACACCCAGTTGTCGTGGTTGTCGAAGCTGATCCGGACGCCCTCGCCTTTGCGGTCGCCCAGATGGTCGAGGACGCCGTCCGACAACTCCCGGATGCCCGCCACGTTCTGGTTTGGGCTGGTGAGCGATCCTTTCGACACCAGCACGATGCTCAGCGCGGCCACGGCCAGCCCGACCGAACGCGGCGCCCACCGCACTATGACGATGGCCGCGCCGGCTGTCGCGACCGCGATGACGGCCAGTGGCACGGCCAGGTAGAACTCCGCGATGTAGGGGTATGGCGGACCCGGCGCACGCCAGACATAGAGGGCCAGCAGCAGCGTCATCAACGCCGCGACGACAATGACGTGGGCGACAGCGGACCTGGCTTTCGGGTCCCGGCAAGCGACCGGGATGCACAAGGCCGCCAGGATCCACAGCGCAGGCGTGACCGAGAAGATGGACAGGTCGGAATAGACGGGCGCCGCCGGCTTCCAGAACTGCCAGATGAAGGCCGCGACGTCCCCCAATGAAGCGCCGCTCTGTGGCGTGATCGCCCGGGTGACGTTCCAGAGCTTGATGATGTTACCTGGCGGATGGACTGCCATGTCCAGGATCAGCGGCATCATGAAGACACTGATGATGACGGCCGACAGCGCCAGCGGTCCGGCAGGGAGCATGGGCGCCTGTGGATCGGACCGTCGGCGCTGAAGCACCGCGCAGCCCAGCGCCAGCAGCCAGGGCAAGGCGACGAAGGGGACCAGCGGCAGATAGCCATGGACTAGCACCGCCCCGCACAGGCTGGCGACGGGCAGCATCCACAGCCGCCCTAGCGCCGTTCCGGCCAGCAGCAGGACGAAGGCGAAGAACGGCGGCACCAGCTGAAAAGGCATCCAGGGGTGAGCCAGGATCCCGATCCCCTGGTCCTGGATCAGCAGGACCAGGACGGTGGCGGCGGCCGCCATGACGGCCGTCTTTCGATCGGAATCGACAAGGGCGGCCACGGTGGATGCCGCAATCCCGATGAACACGGCGCTGAGCCCGATGATGACCAGAAGGTGGGCATTGTAGGGGCTCGGCAAGGCATCGCCGACAAGCATCTCGGCAAGATGGCGAGCGTACAGGAAGAACGGCCCCGGGTGGTTGAAGCCGAAGCGCGAATAGTGCCCGATCAGCAGCCAGTCATGCTTGGCTCGCTCGATCAGCAGCATATCGGCGGCGATGTCGCCATACGGGGCGACATCGGTGATGACATAGTTCCAGTTATGCCAGAGAAGCACGATATAAACGAGGACGGTGACCAGCAGACCCAGAATGACTTCTCTGCGAAGACTCGCCCACTGCCAGGGCGTAGCTGTCTTGGTTGATGGTTGTTTCCCTACTTCCAGAACACTATGCATGCTGACTGCCAGCCAAGACACCATCCCATGCAACTCGGTCGCCGGTCAGAACAGAACGGATCTTGCGCGGGGATGTGCCGCGCTGCTGCAAGGGAATCGTCGGGGATCAGTCGCGCATGGTCCCTTCAACCTCGCCAGAGAGTCCGCCGTCGCCTCTGCTCTGGCGTCAGCTCGACTTGCGCATCAGGAACGTGTTCGAAATCCAGATCTGCGGACCACCCGTCATGTTGTCCGGCTGGATCTCGACAAGTTGCAGCCCGTTGCGGGCAGCAAGATCGAAGACCACGCGCTGCGGAACACAATGCATCTCCATGGTCTTCCGGCGCTGCATATCGTTGCGATACTCTTCCTCGACGAAGGAATAGCCTGCATTGTAGGTCGGAACCTGGAAGTACGCGACGCCGCCGGGCTTCAATCCACCAAGCGCTGCCTTGAGGATGTCGACGATGATCGGCGGAGGATTGTGCTGAAGAACGATGATCGAGAAGAAGACATCGACTCCCTGAAGATGCTTCAGATCGTCTGGCCCGCGCACCAGGACGAAGTCCACGTTGGTGACGCCCCGTTCCTTCAAAGCGGCGCGGGCGGCATCGATATGAGGCTGGGAGATGTCGAACGCCACGACCCTGCGGAAGCGGCGGGCCAGCCATAGGGTGCAGCGCCCGACGCCGCAACCATACTCCGCGCAGACCATGTCGGAGTTGATCTGCAGCCCGTTCCTCTCGAACCAGGTCTCCATGCGGCGGATTCCGTTCGAGCCGCTCTTGTAGAATTCGTCCAGCACCTCGGCCCGGCCCATGTTGTGGGCGCGCCAGCGCTCGTCCGTCAGGACCGACCAATATGGGTCGCTTACGCCATAGCCGGACCAGACTTCGGCGACATGCTCCCAAAGGCCGGTATGGGTCCCCTCGCCGTCCAGGTCGATGCGCAGCGGGCCACCGGCATCCAGGGGAAATCGGTCGACCTCGTCATAGACCTTGGTCGCGAATTCCTTCGACCGGAGGAAGCTGTTCATGACCTCCGTCAGGCGCGCGCCGTTCCGCAGCGAGCGCGCATGGTCATTCAATCCCTTCCGGTCGGGCTCCCGCTTCAGCACCGCCTCATAGAGGCTGTTGACGACCTGGTCGGCATCGAACACCTGCTCTCCGGTCGACCCGTCGCGAGTGGTTTTGACGCCTACCACCGCCGGCCCGGTCCGGTTCGGCAGGAGAGCGATCGACTTGGTGATCGATCGCCGGACCAGATCGATCCATGTCCGCTTGCTCAACATCGTCCCCTCAGCTTGATGGATTTCAGCGCTTGGGCTGCGCCAATGCCGCTTGGTAGGTCGCTTCCAGCTTCCTCGCACTGGCCGACCAGTCGAACATCGCGCTGCGTGAGACCGCGTCGGCGGACATCCTGTCCCGCCGCACGCGATCGCGCGCGATCATCAGCATGGCGGACGCCCAGTCATCGACGGCCATCGGATCGAGCAGCAACGCCGCTTCGCCGGCCACCTCCGGCAGCGAGCTGCTGTTCGACGAGATGGTCGGCGCGCCGAACTGCATGCCTTCCAGCACCGGCAGTCCGAAGCCTTCGAAAAGCGACGGATAGAGGTTGGCGTGGCAGTTGCGGTAGAGCCAGATCAGGTTCTCATCGGTGACGTAGCCCGTGCAGATCACGTTCGCCGCGATGCCCAGCCTGTCCAGGCGCATCTGGAAGTCCTCCATCAGCCAGCCTGCGCCCCCGGCGAAGACCAGCGGCATGGCAGGTCCGCCCGCGGCAAGATAGGCGGCATAGGCTTCGGCCAGCCGGATCTGGTTCTTGCGTGGCTCGATCGTGCCCACCGACAGCCAGAACCTGCCGGGCTCGACGTGAGCCAAGACATCCGGCCTGACGCCTTGGCCGAGCGGCTCGCGAAAGCGCGAGCAGGGATGGACCACGCTGACACGGCTCTCGGGAAAGAACGGGAATACCTGGAGGAAATGCTCCTTGGACGCCTGCGATACGGCGACGATCCAGTCGGCAAAGGCGGCGGCCGTCACCACTCCATCGAAGCATCCGATCCGGTTGGCTTCGGTCGTCCAGTCGGGCTGGAGCGTGAATCCCAGATCGTGAAGCGTGTAGACGACCCGTGCCCGCTGGACTTGTCTCGGACACCAGA
>NZ_DATAGQ010000056.1:0-5164 GCF_036263595.1 Geminicoccus sp.
CGCTTGTGCTGGGTCTCCGAGCTGGTCTGCATCATCGACACGAACATGCCGTTGATCTTCCCGGTCGGGTCGTTGCGCGGCATGAACGGATAGTCGATGCCGTCGAAGGTGAAGCTGTCGCGCTTCTCGAACTTCGTCACCAGCTCGTTGGTCTTATAGTTGTAGATCCAGATCCGGCTGATCGCCCCGGACTTCTGGCCGGGTGCCGGGTCATAGTTGGTGTTCATCACCAGCTCGTGCTCGACCCGGTACCAGACACCCCGGCTCAGATCGTCCCTGCGCGGGTCGTTGGCGTGCATCTCGTTGAGCGTGCGCGAGCGCTTGCAGGTCACCGGCAGGAAGTCGTCGCGGAAGTGGTTGAGGATGCGGCCTGAACCCGTGGTCTCGTTGCTGCTTCCGCTGAAGGTGATGCGGGTCGAGAACCGGTTGCCGCGGTTGATCTGTCGGTTCGTGCCCTCGCACAGATGGTCGTTGGGCGGCAAGTAGCCGTCCGGCGAACTGGCGAAGCCCGGGAACTTGGCATTCAGGCCGGTGCGCAGGTCGTAGTTGGTCGAGAGCATCAGCCGGTAGGACAGGCAGGCCTTGTTGCCGACCTTGAGGTTTACCAGGGAAGCCGGGCTGGGCGAGTTCTTGTCCAGGATCATCCAGCCCGAGTGATGGCCCAGGCTGTTGGGCGCGATGGTCGAGTGCGAGGGGATGCCCAGGCAGATCGCGGTCGTCGTGCCGTCCACGATGCACTGCGAAAGGTTCTTCCGCCCGAGCTGCGTGCTGTTGCCCCAGCTCGAGTTGGCACCAGGCATCCAGGCCCCGCGATCCAGCCGCCCATAGCCGGTGCTCGTGTTGGTGCCGAAGATCGCCGTCCAGTGCTTGGCGAAGTCTGTCTGGTTGACGATCTTGCCGGCCGCATCCAGGCGGTAGTCCAGCGACAGCATGTTCCCGGACCAGCGGCGCTTGTCGGCCGGCAGCTGCGCCATGACCTGGCTGACCGAGGGCGCTGCCGTATGCCAGAACAGATTGCTCGAGGTGTATTGCCCGCCGCAGCGGGTTGCTGCCTGGGCGGCGGCTACAGTGCTAAGTGCTAACACTGGGCCAAGCACCATCGTTGCCAGGAAGCGCCTGAACATCGTCAACTCCACAAGATGATCCTGAGCTTTATGCCGGCTTAAGGTATAAAAAGTCGGGGCGCAACATGATCAAAGCAGTGATATGAAAGTATCTCAAAAATTACACATATCCCACAAGAAGCCGCACCAATTTGGTTGATCATGCAAATACTACATAATAAAAATGGAGATATTTAGCACAGAGGCGGCTTTGATTGTTTATGATGAACTGTCCGCAGCTTTGACAGTACCGGTCTCACAGAACAGCCGTCCCAGGTGATAAAGAATAAGCCATCCGAGACATGTTTTATTATCTAGATCTGCTGCCTTGCTGGAGCCTTGCCCAGGAAGGCATTGTAGGCCGATTTACATGGATTGTTCTAGATCATCCAAGACGGCATCCTGAGCAGGTAAAGATCCTAACGAGAAGCCTCCTCTATTTTTGTGCGCATCTGCTGCCCGTATGGTGCTCAGGCCTTCCGTCGGCTGATTGTCAGACCGCCAGGCGACATCAAGCGCCTGTCCTTCGATCCTCGCGTCCATGCTATCTCGCACCCTGTTGGTGGACTGCTCCAAAATCCATCCTCGGGTGCGGCTAGAAGCCACTTGATCATGTTCATCTCAACAGTGAACATCCAAGGTGTGGTTCTGCCACTCGCTGACCGGCGACAGCCGAGTTGCGTGGTGCCGGTCTCTTGACGAGTCGAAGCCGTTCACGAGGATATCGATGAAGGCCCGCTGGCTGCTCTTCTTGTGCGTGTTCTGGTTGGGCATGGTCATGCCTGAGCCGGCCGCCATGGCAGCTACAGCGCAAGAGAGCTTGGTGGAGCAGGGCCGACGGCTGTTCTTCCAGGAGACATTCGCCGGCAATGGCCGCACCTGCGGCACCTGTCATCCGGCGAGCAACGACTACACGCTGGATCCTGCCTTCATCGCACGGCTGCCGGCCAGGGATCCACTGTTCGTCGCCGCGTTCGATCCGAGGCTTCGTTCGCTCGAGCACCCGACGCTGCTGCGCAAGCTGGCCCTTGTCATGGTCAACGCCGACGGTTTCACCAGGCCGGCGGTGCCACGCGCGGTGCCGCACCTCTTGGCGCTGGGGCGATCGATCCAGGTCGAGCCCGGTTCACTGATACGCCCAGGCCGCACCAGTGATCTTGCCGCGGCCACCGGTTGGTCCGGTGATGGCGCACCAGGGCGCGGCTCACTGCGTGAGTTTGCCCTGGGCTCGGTCCGGCAACACTTCACCCGTTCAATGGCGCGTGTCGCAGGCAAGGACTTCAGGCTGCCATCCTCGACCGAGCTTCGTGCGCTGGAAGCCTTCATGCGTTCGCTTGGCCGTCGCGATGAACTGGACATCGCCAACGGCAGTGGCGTGACCTTCCGCGCTCCTCTTGTTGAACGGGGTCGTGCCTTGTTCAACAACGAGGTGTCAGGCCCCTGCTCTTTTTGTCATCGGAACGCCACGGCGCTCAACGAAGGTGGTTTCAACGGGATGTTCGATATCGGGGTGGCGCAGCGTGCAGATGCGCCGGCGCACAAGCTGGATCCCCTTATCGCTGGTGACGGTGGTTTCGGGGTATCACCTGTGATCAGGGTGGCCGGTCGTACCGGCTATGGCAACGGACGCATGAACACCCCGTCGTTGATCGAGGCCGCGGACACGCCCCCCTTCTTCCACGACAACGCCGCCAGCACGATCGAAGCAGCCGTGGAGTTCTATACAACCAAGACCTTCGCAGATTCCCCTGAGGGACAGGCTCTCCCGATCATCAGGCTCTCCAAGGATGATGTGCTGGCCATTGCTGCCCTGCTCCGCACACTGAACGCCCTGGAGAACATCCGCAGCTCGAGCACGTTCGCCACGCAGGCAGTCGGCAAGCCGGCCGCCATTGCTCGCTCCCTGCTCCGACTTGGCCTTGGCGATGCCACGGAGGCAGTGGCCGTGCTCAGCAAGGGTCCACGCCGCCTGTATGCCGATCAGGTCTTCCTGATCGAGAGGGCCCTGAAGCTCCTGCGTTCTGCAGTCCGGGTTCCTTCCGCAGCAGGCCGGGATCACCTGCTGGCCAAGGCGGTCGAGCTTCAGACACGCGCAGGTAAGGCCATGCTGCTCGAGCCAGGTCTGGCCCAGGATGGCCACTCGCTGCGTACCATGCGGTCAGTTGCCGGTGGTGAACGTCGCGGTTGAGGCGGTGGCTCCGTTGCCGGCCAGATCCTTCACGCCACTGGTCACCACCACCTCGTAGACCGTGCCTTTGGCGAACGGCGTGGCCGGCCGGAAGTTCACCGTGTTGAGCTGATAGCTGTAGTAGCCGGGCACAAGCGCGCCAGTGCTCTTGACGCGGATCGGCAGCGTTGCTGGCGAGATGGTCCAGGGCTTCAGATTGTCGGTGAAGGAAAGCCCGACGCCGCCCGTGGTCTTCACGCCCGTGACCCCCGACCGTGGATTGCGCCCGTTGACTGTCGGTCGGGTCGTGTCCTTGGCGGCCTGATGACACAGGACCATGCTGCCCGGCGTCGTGTGGTGATCGTTGCCGACGAACACAGTGTTCCCCAGCGGCGTGACGAAGTCGTTATCGGCACCCTGGATGCCGATTGCCCAGTAGGGCGGCGACGTCGGCGCGAGCTTGGCGAAGTCCGAGATCCTGATCTTCTGGTAGCAGATCGACAGGCCGACATGGGCGTAACCGTCCTGGATGGCAGCATACCCGCCACTGGAGCATTGGCCCGCCGTCTCCTTCTTCTGCGTCAGGGCCAGCGTCAACGGGTCGATGTCGTAGTAGGCGAGACCTGCGGGCAGCGTTCCCCCCTGTGCCTTTGTCGCCGCGTAGAGGCGGTTGCCGTTCAGCGTCCAGGCATAGGAGTTGCGGATCGGTGGCGACGAGGTGATGCCATACTGGCGGATCTTGACCAGGTTCACAGGGTCGCTCAGGTCGACAACCGTGACCCCGTAATTGTCCTGAACGGCTGACGCAAAGCCGACATTGCCCCGCACCCAGAACTGGTTGACGCGGTGGCCGAACCAGCTCGTGTCATAGCGCTTGACCCAGCTGATGGATGCAGGATTGGCCGGATCGGTGAAGCGATAGATGTTCAGGCCATTGCCGGCCTGCGCCACATAGAGGTACGGCGCGGCCAGTGCCGTGAACCAGACGGCACCATTGTCATAGTCATAGGTCGCCGCATCGAACGAGCCAGCGCAGGTGCCGGCACATATGGCCGCTGAACCGGCACCACCGTTGGACGGGCCGGTGATGCCGTAGGTGGTGACAAGCTTGGGGCTGGCGATGCTGTCCAGATCGTAGACCGAGAAGCCCGGAGTCGCCTGCAGCACCCAGGTGCGCCAGTCGTTCGCGACCATGTTGGTGACGGGCGTGCTATGCGCCTCACGGAGCTGCGATGCCGGCAGGTGCTTCTTCAGCGATGGAGCGCTCCATGTCGCAGGCTGGTCCCAGCTCCAGAAGCTGAGGCCGCCATCGCCTTTGCCGCTGTCCATCGACCAGACCAGCATCATGTAGTTCTGGTCGACACCAGCGGCGTTCTTGCCGCGCACGAAGGCTGCCATGTCATGGCCGCGGCCGATCGTGTTGGTAGGATAGTTCTTGTAGTCGGTGACCAGCAGCTTAGCACCTGGCGTGCAGGTGGCGTTGAGCAGGTCCTGCGCGAAACTGCGGCCAGTGCTAATGGCCAGAACTCCCATGGCCAGCATGCCGCTGAGAACGGCACCGTGGCTTACAAGGTGGAGGGGTCTGGGCATGGCTTGCCTCGCAAACGACGCCAATGGTGGCTTCTAGGCGTCAGACCTTCTCTCCGGCCTGCCGCAGCGCCAGGCCGAACCTGCCAGTCGCCATGCTGCTGCTGCCAGCGAGCAGCCTGCATCTGGCCAAACAGGGTGCACGTCAGCAAGGAAACCTCTTGAGCTGTCCTCTTAACCTCCTTGTCTGACAAATTGCTCAACGGTTTCCCATGGTCGTCGACCCTGGTTGCGGTAGCCCAGGTGCGGTCGCTCATGGTTGTAGTGGTGCAGCCAGGCATCCAGATCGGCCTGCAGGGCTTCCACG
>NZ_DATAGQ010000057.1:0-4793 GCF_036263595.1 Geminicoccus sp.
CCCATCGAAGAGGGCATTGCCTGCCGAACAGCGTCGTGGAAATGGCCGAGAGCTACCGCAAGCAGCATACCTGTCGCTTGCCTGGCGACAGGCATCCCCGGCGGCGGAAGCACTCTGCAACGATCTGCGCGACCAGGTCACCGCCTGTTGGGCTGTCTTGGCAAAGCCCGAAGACCCGAGCAGACGGCCTGAAAAGATCCGCAGGGCGATCGAGGGCTTCGCGGGAGCGCTAGTCGCTTCGCTGCGGTGCCTAGAGCCGCGTCCACCGTTGTACCGCAGCTGGATGGCGGCGAGCTTCAGTGCATCTGCCCCAACCGCTGTCAGTGGCATTGGATACCGGACGGCTCGCGCTGTCAGGGACGCCCTTATCGGCCTCCGTTTCCTGGAAGAGGTTACGCCTCACCGCTTCGACGTCTGGATCTGCGAACCCGGTCAAGAGCAAGCAACACGCCTTCTGAATGAAGCCGCGACGTATCTTCCTGCCAGACGTTTTGCGGCGCTGGTGGGCGTGCATGGCGGCATCGAGCATTGTCGGTTCCGGCCCACGATGCCGGCTTGGCCACTAGTGCTGCATTGGGCAAAGCGGCCCGGATCCCGCTCGACGAAGGCGCGACGCCCGATCGGCCTGCCAAGGAAAGTACGACAAAGCCCCATCGTGAGCGATCTGGTCCAAGAGCTACGCCAGATGAACAACTATCTGGACGGCTTCAGCCTTACCAAGCGGGATGGTACGCCGGCCTTCTTCGGGCTTCACCGTATCTTCGCGCTACCAGTTGGCTACGACCTTAAGCGTCTCGATCTTTATCAATGGGACGTTCATGGGCGGATCTATGCCAGGGGCGGTGGTCCCGGTTACGGGCCGTACCAGTGCATCGGTGGCGACGAACGCCTGCAACTGGTCGTCGATGGTGAGGTCACGGCGGAACTGGATATTCGTGCCTCCTGGCCGACGATCGCCTACGGCCTCACCCGCAGTGACCAGTCGAATTTTGCACCGAACAGGTGGGAAGCCGAGGATGCCGATCCATACGACGGGATAACCGATCTCGCGACCGACCAGATCATCCCTAGGGACGTCATCAAGGCAGCCTCGTCCATCTTCCTCACTAACAGTGGAGCGCACTTGCGCAGGTGGCCCTCCCAAACCGTCCAGACATTCGAAGATCGCTTCCTGAATCTTCGGGAGACCTATCCGGCCGCTCACGTCGGCAGGGCGCTGCTTGCGGCTCGTCCGCATCTGGCATGCTGGAAATCGATGAAGCGCGGCAACGGAATGGTGCTCATGAACCTGGAGGCGAGGATGCTCATGGCGGTGAGCAAACGAGCCATGGCAGCCGGTATTCCAGGCTGGCCCGTACATGACGCTCTGCTCGTGCCAGAGAGCCAATCCGAAACGGTCCGCCAAATGATCCTGGACGAGTTCTTTCAGGCATTCGGTGCGATCCCACACGTTCGCATCAAGCTAGCCTAAGAAATCTTGTAGTCCACACGGAAACATTAACTTCAGCACTCTCAGGTGAATGCTCTTGTCGATCTTCAGAGAAGGTCGGCGGGTCTGCTATCACTTGGTCTACAGCAAGTCCAAACTGAGCTAACAGGGAACCTGGATCATGAAGACTAAGCAGCACTCCTACATCCCCGAACAGGCCGCAATGCATGAGATCGAGCGACGCTTGTCCGATCCGAACCGTGCCAGACCTACTGTCAGATTGGCGAGCGCAATTGGCGTCGTGCCGGCCAAGAACCTGCTGTTCTCTCCAGCAGCGCTTGCGACGCTCGAATCTATCGATGACATGGGCGCGATCATCAACAGGGTGGAGATCTTCGCCGATCCGGGCTTTGCAGCTTGGGCCGCGATCAGCAGAGCCTTCAACGCAGTGCTCGTCGAAGCCGGCGCATGTACCGACAAGGTAAGAGCGGCGCAACTCGTGCTGGACTTCTGCAAAGGACAGCCAGCCGGCTCGATGATCGCCTTCCAGCCCCCGGCTCCGTGACAGGCCCTTCAGAGGAAGCCCAGGTGTGCATGAACTGACCGAGATGGGTCTTGTTGATGCAACATGCCCCAGTGGGAGGCACCATGAGATGGCAGTGACGATTACGGCCGCCTACACGCCGACCAAGCACGGCACGGTGGACGCGTGGACGGTCAACGGGAGGTTGCTCTACGTCTCGACTTCCTTCTCGGTAGCCCGGCGGCTTCTCGCAGATGGTTACGCGCCAGATGACCTTCTTCAAACGACTGACCGGCATGGACGGCCGAAAACGCATCCGAGACCATTGTCGGTGCTTGCAGCACGAACCCTACGAGACGACCCTGAGCGTGGGATGGTCTGGGGCTGGTACGATCCGAAGAAGATCGATGCAATGAAAGCCCGCTTGGCGGCCAAGGCTACCGAGAAGGTCTCTTCCGGCCATCGCGGTGGGTCGCAAGAAACGCCGATAGATGGCCAGGACGTATCCACAACACCGACGGCGTCATCGGCCGAAATCGAAGGCCTACCCTCACGAGAGGAGGCACTGGTCTAGCAATAGGCTGAGGAGCAAGACTGCCGACGCTGAAGAGCTGCCCCTGTGGCGGTCTGAAAGAACCACGAGTGGCCGACTGCCGGGCTGCTTGCGGAGTTTCAGACGACGCCACAGGGGCATTGAAGAACACTCCCCAAGACTATGACGAAGTTGTCAGACTTCTAAGGGGAACCGCCTTGAAGTCGCCTATGTTGCCCTGGATATACAGCCACTCGGGGCGGATTGATGAGCAGGGCAGCATCCACAGGCAAGAGCGTCTACAGGGTCAGGATGCGCTGCGTGACAGTCGATACGCTCGATGTCAGTGGGGCCAGCGAAAGTGAGGCCGTCCAAGCAGCTATTGAGACGTTCGAGCGGCGGGCTCCAGGATACGAGGCCGTTGAGACTGTGACGATTGAGACCCAGCTCATCAAAGATGGTCATGAGGACGAGAGAGTGCCATTCAGGGATCCTCTGGACTACTAGGCGCTGACTGTCGCGCTACGGCCGGAACCTGGCACCTGACAAATCGTTCATTACGATCCCTCCCAAGATCTGGAGCCGCTCAAGTGGCAAGTTCTGAACCTCGTGCGGCCGAGCCTGATCGCCACGACTCCAATGCTATCAAGACGCCGAACGACGCTCGGCAAGGTCAAAAGCTTGGGCGGATGCGCTATGTGCTCAGCATCGGTGTCACACTTGCGATCGTTGCTATGATCCTCGTGTTCGTAGTGGCTGTCTAAGCATCACGAGGTCAACGTGCGCAGGCGGTGCGCACTGATCTACTTAATCACCTACCTGCTGGGTCACAGAGGCTTCCTTGGGCGGCCCTTGGGCTTCGTCGGGTCTCGCCTCTCGACCTTTGGCCCTGTCGACCAAGGAGGAACCGGAGCGCTGGCCATCGACTGCGCCAGCGCATCGACCGTCGGCCCGTAGGTGATCTTCTCGACCGCCTGCGCGAGCTGCTGGACCAGGAGGCCGTCGCTGTAGACCCCGAAGGTCACGCTGCCGTTCTCGTGGCCCACGAGTTGCCCGATGGTCTGCCCGTTGATGCCAGCCCGCTGAAGCGCGGTAATCGCGTTGGCCCGGAACGAGTGGAACTTCTTACGCTCGTCGTCGAGGCCTAAGCGGTCTCGCGTCATGATCCCGAAGGCCTTCGACGGATAATGCGAACGCTTGTCGCTTCCGGCCCCTCCAGGCTTCAGCGTCGGTAGCAGCCATTCCACCGGCGTCATTCCACGAGCCGCGTCGACCAGCGACGCCACCAGCGGCCGAACGACTGGATGGAGCGGCACGTCGCGCACGCCTGCCTCCGTCTTCGACTTCCTGATGTGCACGTAAGGCACGCCAGTAGCGTCATCCTCATGCACGTCCTGGACGCGCAGCTGGCACAGCTCCTCGATCCTGGCACCAGTGTACATCGCGAGGAGTACGAGGGGTCGCAGAGCGTCGCCAAGGTATTTGCTGCCCAGGATCGTCGACAGCTCATCGTGCGACCAGCCAACCGTCTTCTTCTCGCCGCTCCCCTTGGCCTTCTTCTTGGCGACGCCCAACCCAGTCCAAGGGTTCAGGCTGCGCGGGTCGGTCTTCTCGTTGCCGATGTGCCGGTTGTCGATCAGCCAGCGCCACAAGCTCGACAGGCTGCTGATGTAGCGGTTCGCGGTCTTCGCGGTCAGCGACAGCTTGCCCAGGAGATGGTCGTCGCGGAAGTCGCGGGCCTTGTAGAAGGTGACGTCCGTGTTCAGCACGGCTTCGCTGCCCAGGAAGGCGAACAGCTCCGCTACGGCTTTGCGATGCTGCGCTTTGGTCTGCTCCGTGATGTGGGTCTCGGCTTCAAGCCAGGGCTCAATGTGGTCGCTGAGCGCCAAGCCCTTGCCATGGATAATGGCAGCGTAACGGTGGGCCAGCTCAGAGCCGAACCGGCGCTCGATGTCGTACGCATGTTCCAGCGCAAGATCCGTCGCGATGTCTCGCAGGCTGGTCGGCTCGTCCTCATCGTGGTCTGAGACATCGGAAGCGTTCAGGATGCTACGGCGCCGGTACCTGGCTTGCTCCAGCACGAATAGGGCAGGGTCGACAGGCTTCGCATCGATCTTCGCCTGGATCTCCATGAGAGCCCTGGGGAGCCGCCGCTTGGCCTCGACAAAGCTGTCGGTCTTCAGCGACTGCTCGATGTTCTTCTGACCGACCACTGCCACGCGGTCTTTGGGGACCTTCTTGACGGCGTACCAGGTGTTCACCTTACGCCGCATGTGCGGCACCTTCTGCGGCATCTCGACCTCCTGCGC
>NZ_DATAGQ010000058.1:0-8669 GCF_036263595.1 Geminicoccus sp.
TCAGCGGCGGTGAGCGACCCGGGACGAGGCACGGCGCGACCTGTTCGCCACCATCAAAGGCTACGACAACAGGCAGCGCATCCACCCGGCCCTGGGCTACATCACGCCCGAACAGGCCGAGCGGAAAGCGAGCTAAACCCCCGTGCCCGTCAGATCGGGGGAGCATCAGTCGAGTGCTGCTGGAAGGCAGAGGACGCCCATGCAGGAGTTAGCCACCTTCTGATAGCGGGTGGCGATGGCGCGGCCCTCCTTCAGATTGGCCTAAGGGCGCTCAACCCTGTTGCGGCAATCGTAGATCCAAGCGGGACACGCAACGGATGAGGTGTGCCGCTGCGGTGGGATTACCGGCCGCGCGGCTTGGTTCCAGATATGCTCTCTGAAGGCATGGCTGGTATGGCCGCAGTCAATCATAGCCCACCTTGGCGCACCCGAAGGTCGGGCGAGCAAGTCGACAGCTTTTGGCAGGTCATGAGCCTGTCCGGCTGCCAAGCTGAAGGCGACGGCCCGGCCGGGGCTCCGTTACCCCTTCTTGAGCCTCTCTGGCCGCCTTTTGGTGGGCTCGAATATCGGTGCCGTCCAGGAAGGTCGTGCCAAGCTGGGCGCCTCGCTCCTGTGCCATCTCCAGCAGGCGTTCCTATGCCGAGCCTTCCCATCAGCCGTTAGCAGGCGGTAGATCCGATTCCAATGGAGCGGCGGCCGGCAGTCTGCCGAGGGCGGATGTAGGTTTGCGCGGCCGTCCACCAGGATCCGGAAGCAGCCGGGTCCTCCATCACCGGAGGCGTTCGGGTCAGGAGGCCTGAACGGGGGCTGCACTCGCAAGACAGATTGCGCCACGTCGCCCCGTTCTGGCGGTGCCAGATGATCGCCTCGAAGATTGTGTGCAGATCATCAAATCAGTCTTGTGGCGCGGGCGGGCAGCCTCGATGAATGGCTCAAGTGTTGCCCACCACGCATCAGTATTCTTGTCATTGATCGCCCCATCTGCTGCCAATGCCACAGATAGGCACAGTGGTCAGGAGCTAACAGGATGTAGAAGGCTGCACAAAGTCCGCCGCTGGAACAGCTGAATGGCCAGAACAGGCGCTGCATCGGCATAATGGGGAGCTTCCCGAACCGCCCAGTCTGGTCGACGCTCTGCGGCTCGATCAGTCTGACGCAGGCGCGGTTCAACCTGTCTGCTACCTGACACATTGCACTACTTGGCGACTCTCTCACCGGCAGCCTGTCCATCCTGACCAGCCGCGCAGCCCGGTGATCGTCTCAAGCTGTACGACCTTTTGGAAGACGAGCCAGCAGGGGCCAGCCACCGTCACTGGACTGCGAAGGGCGGTCGTTGCACGGTAACGGGTCCCTGCTGTTCCCATGGTTGATAAGGCTCCGACTAGGTCGCAGATCTTATGATCGAAGTCGCAAAGGCGTGTCCTACAGCAGTTTACGCCAAGCCAGCTGGGTCGCCTTTGTTCCTTCTGAAGAAGCGGTCATATTGTTGCTCACGATGAAGCCATCCATCGGCAGCAATTGCTACTGGGAGGATGGCAGCCAGATCGGCGAAATCCGTGCCGACTGTCTCCTTCGTGGGACCGACTTCGATGTGACCTGTTTCGATCCGTATCGTTCTGACCCCCGCCTGTTGGCTTTGGCCCCCAACTTGCGCCACTGACAGCTATGCACTCGCTGCCATGAACCCGACGTCGGTGAGCCTCGTTGCGAGCGATGGCGGATTACTCACCACATCGGACCCCATCGGTTCATAATGGTGATCCTGTTAGTCTCCATATAGCTCCAAGCTCGACGTCATCGGTCGTTGCTTGGCTTCCCTCAGGCCTGCCCGCTCGATCTCTCCAAAGAACCTGTCGGCCACGGCAACAACTGCTACGCGCCGGCTCGACCGGCTCGAGTCGCACGCGACTACGCCATCACCGCCGAACAGTCCAAAGAGGGAACCGGCCGACGGACGAGATGGTCGATCTCATCGGCGGGCACTGGACGGCCCAGATGATAGCCCTGTGCTTGATCGCAACCCTCGCGTCGCAGGAACGCCAACTGCTGGGCCGTCTCCACGCCTTCGGCAATAGTGGTCATGCCCAGGCTGCGGCCGAGGCCGATCACCGAACGGATGATCGCTGCCGCATTGCTGTCATGGCCGAGGCTGCGGACGAAGGACTGGTCGATCTTGAGCTTATCGAAGGGAAAGCGCTGTAGATAGCTCAGGCTTGAATAGCCTGTGCCGAAGTCGTCCATGGCAATGCGGGTCCCGAGCTTCTTCAGCGCGTTCAAGGTTCGTGCCGCTCCTTCCACATCGTCCAGCAGCACTCCTTCAGTGATCTCCACCTCCAGCCTTTGTGCTGACAACCTAGCCTGATCAAGCACATCGCGCACAAGCCCGACGAGATCCGGGTGGCGGAACTGCACCGGCGAAAGATTGACCGCAACCACGAGTTCTGGCCACCGGGCCGCCTGACGACAAGCCGTGCGCAGGACCCATTCGCCGATGGGAAGGATGAGCCCGTTCGCCTCGGCGATCGGGACGAACTCAGCGGGGCTCACCCACCCACGTTCAAGGTGGTGCCAGCGCAGCAGCGCCTCGACGCTGACGACCTGGCCGGTCCTCAGATCGTGGGTCGGCTGGTAGTGCAGCTGGAACTCGTCGCGGTCGAGCGCCGACTTCAGATCCTTCTCCATCGCCTTACGTTCAGTCAGCATCGAATTCATGGCTGGAACGAAGAAACGAAACGTTCGTCGGCTCTCCATCTTCGCCTGGTGCAGGGCGAGATCCGCCTTCTTGATCAGCATGTCGGCCGTCTCGGCGTCGTCAGGCCCGAGCGCGACTCCGATGCTCAGACCCGCTTGGACATCCTGTCCCTGGATTGGCCATGGCTCCTCGAACACGGTGATCAACCGACTGCACAATGTCTCGACATCCGACGTCCGGACCGGTCCCAGCTGCACGATAGCGAACTCGTCGCCGCCGATGCGGGCCACCGTGTCGGTAGCTCGGATACAATCCTTGAGACAGGTCGCGACCTTTTTGAGGAGTTCGTCGCCAGCCGCGTGCCCGAGCGTGTCATTCACTTCCTTGAAGCGGTCGACATCGATGCAGAGCACGGCCAAGGAGTGGGCTTGCCGTCGGGCGATGGCCATTGCGCTCTCCACCCGTTCAGCGAACAGGATCCTGTTCGCCAGTCCGGTCAGTGCGTCGTGCGAGGCCAGGTGCCGCAGTTTCAACTGGGCAGCCGCACCTTCGCGCTCCAGTTGCTGGCGCGCGAGTAGATTGGTCCGGAAGACGGCGAGGGAGCGAGTCATGGCACCGAGTTCATCAGGGCGGCTGCTTCCATCGATCGCGACAGTGGCATCGCCACTTGCCAGCCGCCGGGTGATGTCGGCCAGTCGGCGCAGTGGCCGCAGCATTGAGAGGTGAAGCATCGACGAGATCAATGCGATCGTGAGCAGAAGCACCGCCAGTGCCGACAGAGCCTGGCGGACGGCATCTCGGCGCCATTGCGCCAGCTCCGCACTGATATCCAAGGCTGCACTGTACCCACCAATGACCGCAGGAGAGGCACGTTCGGCGGCAGCGGCGTGGCATGTCCTGCACCTGACATCCGCCGCCCGACCGTCCCCTTGAATGACCGGTCGTGCAACCCTCAGCACGTCGTCGACGACGATGCTCTGCAACTGGCCGTCCTCGATCGCCTTCACGTCGACGGCGTCGCGCGGGCCCGGGTGCGAAGCAGTTCCACGCGCTGTCGATGTCCCGTTCGTCTCTGCTCCCTGGAAGATCCAGAGGTCCAGAGTCTGGTTCACGCGCATGAGCTGGTTCATGCTGCTCTCGAGCGTGGGCATGGTGAGCTGGCCGCTGATGATTCGATCACGGTTGAGCATGGACTGGACATGGACCTCTTCGATCATGTCCAGGGCAGTCCGAGCCCGTCGCTCAGCTAGCTCCTCGATTGAACGCCGTTCCACGATGACGCTGTAGGCGATCATGGGCCCCTGCATGATCAGCAGGGCCACGCCAACGGTCATGACCATGACCTGCTCTAGCGGAAGGCGATCGATCCAGGCGAGCATGCTGCCGTCCTTGGTGTCGCAGCATGGTAGCTTGGGCTGGTTAACAACCGATGAAGCCCGGCGCGACCGACAGCATCTAGTGAGCGAGCTTCAGGCCAATGATGCCCGCGACGATCAAGCCGATGCTGAACAATCGAACGATGTCGGCATTCTCGCCGAACAGATAGATGCCCAAGATGGCTGTACCTATGGTGCCTATCCCGGTCCACACGGCATAGGCCGTGCCGAGAGGCAGGCTGCGCAGCGCCCACCCCAGCAGTCCGAGGCTGACGACCATCGACGCCACCGTCAGCAGCGACGGCATGAGCCGCGTGAAGCCGTCGGCATATTTCAGGCCAACAGCCCAGCCCACCTCGAACAGGCCCGCGGCGATGAGGATGATCCAGGCCATACCAGTCCCAATGACGTGGCGACGGAGCATGCCGACGGGCACCTCCAGTGCCGGAATGCCGATGACGTCGTGCAGGAAACAGAGGACGTGGACCTACTCGTCGAAACCGCGCTGGATGAGGGCGGCGATCGCCTTCAAAGCAGGTTCCGCTTCCCGGCCGTCTGCCTGCAGCCGAAGCGAGGAGCCGACCCCGGCGCCGAGCATCATCAATCCGAGGATCGACGTGGCCGTCACGCTGGTATCGTCCTTGCCTACGCTGACCACCGCATCGAACGTGCTGGCGAGTCGCACCAGCTTCGCAGCCGCGCGGGCGTGGAGGCCGCGCTGGTTGCAGACCAGCACTTCTACCGCGAGGCCGCTCACTGCCGTCTGGCCCCGATGCCGTCGGTTGTCAGCTCTTGTCTCCGCCAAGGATCTGGCTTGCCACCTGGATGTACTTCCGGCCTGCATCCTGCGCGCTCTTGATCGCGTGGGGCAGGGTCTCGCTGCCGCGCACCGTGGCGAGCTTGATCAGCATCGGCAGGTTGATGCCGCAGATCACCTCCACATCCGGGCGATCCATGTTGGAGATGGCCAAATTCGAGGGGGTACCGCCGAACATATCAGTGAGCATGATGACGCCGCTGCCGGTGTCCACCCTCTTCACCGCGGCAACAATATCGACTCGGCGCCGCTCAATGTCATCATCAGGGCCGATCGAGATCGCCGCGACATCCTTCTGCGGTCCGACCACATGTTCGAGCGCGGCTACGAATTCATCGGCTAGATGACCATGTGTAACGATGACGAGGCCAATCATGGGCCGGCCCCAGCAGGCAAGTCGGGAATCGGATCGACCGCAGGTGGGCGGGGAATATCCCGATGATGGGTCGCAACTGCCCAGCCAGCATCGCGCAGCCGCACCGACAGCGTTTCGGCCACATAGACTGATCGGTGCTTGCCGCCGGTGCAGCCGATCGCGATGGTGAGATAGGATTTGCCTTCCGCCCGGTAGCGCGGAAGCAATGGCAGCAGCAGATTCACGATGTGCTCCATGAACGACGCGAAGTCAAGGTCGAGGGCAATATACTCCTGTACTTGCCGGTCGAGTCCGGTCATCGGCCGCAGGTCGCGGTCATAGTGGGGATTGCGCAGGAAGCGTACATCGAACAAGAGGTCCGCTTCCCTGGGAAGGCCGTTGCGGAACGAGAACGAGATGATGTCTATCGACAGGCGCTGGCTCTTCGACCGGTCGAAGTGGCCGGTCACGACACGCTTGAGGTCGCCAGGCGTCAGCACCGTCGAATCGACGACATGGTCGGCCAGTTCCCGAACGGGTGCCAGGATCTGGCGCTCATGGGCGATTCCGTCCTCGATCGAACGATCGAACGCCAACGGGTGCCTGCGCCGCGTCTCGCTGTAGCGCCGACGCAGGACCTCGTCATCGCAGTCCAGGAACAAGAGGCGGATTTCGGCCACGCCGGACGAGCGGAGCCGCTCCAAGCGGATCATCAACGCTTCGGCATCGAAGGTACGTGATCTCGGGTCGATGCCGATCGCGAGATCGACGTCCGAAGGATCCAGAGACTGAACGAGCTTGCGCAGCAGCCCGATCGGCAGGTTGTCGACTGCCTCGAACCCCAGGTCTTCGAGCACCTTCAGGGCAGTGGTACGGCCAGCGCCAGCCATGCCGGTAACGAGAACGATCCGGTTCACTGAACCTCGCGGATATAGCGAGCCAAGGCTGCGGATACGAAAGAACCCATGCGCGCATGTTCATGCGGCGCGATGTAGAACAATGGCAGCTCCATTCCAAGAATGCCGGTCGACGCAGGAGCAGGCAAGCGCTCCTTGGCAAAAGCTTCGTCCAGCCGAGCGACCAGATGCACCTGGACGCATGCCGCAACCGGCACCCTCGCCAGACCGAGCCCACGCAACTCGATCTGACCGCGAATTGGTTCCGGGCAGCGAGCAAGCAGTTTGGCGCCATGTCTGGTCAGATCGACCGCGTCGTCGGCAACCAGCCAACCGCCGCGTCCGAGGAGATCGATGCAGAGGGCAGACTTGCCGGAACCGGAAGGCCCCAGGATCAGGACACCGCGCCCGTGCAGGCGTACGCAGGAGCCATGCAGCAAGAGGGAGGCGGGGGCTGCGCTCAGCGGACGAGAGCCTTGGCCCGGCGGCGCTGCAAGGAGGAAGCGATTCCCAGCGACTCCCGATACTTCGCCACCGTCCGCCTCGCCACCTGCATGCCTTCCTTCTCGAGGAGCACGACCAGACGGTCGTCGGAAAGGATGTCGTCCGGCGTCTCGCGGTCAATCATCATTCGGATTCTCTGCCGGATCACTTCGGCGCTCACGCTGCTCTCGCCGTCCGAGGACGGCAGGCCCGTCGTGAAGAAGTACTTGAGCGCGAACGTGCCCCTCGGCGTACCAACATACTTGTCGCTGGTCGCCCTGCTCACCGTGCTCTCGTGCAGCCCGGTCACCTCCGCAATGTCGCGCAGCACCAGGGGGCGCAGCCTGGATGGCCCGTGGGTCAGGAACCCCTTCTGGCGCTGGAAGATTGCCTTGGTTACGCGAAGCACAGTGCGGGCTCGCTGGTCGAGCGCCTTGACCAGCCAGTTCGCCGATTGCCAGCGGTCGCTCAGATATTCCTTGGCCCTGCGGCCTTCCGCGCTGCCGCAGATTTCAGTGTAGTAGCTCCTGTCGACCAGGACGCGGGGCAGGGTGCGTGGGTCGATCTCCACGCGCCAGTTGCCGCCGTGCATGGGGAGGATGTGCACGTCGGGCGCCACGCTCGCCACCGGTTCAGGATCAAACAAGGCTCCTGGCCGTGGGTTGAGCGCGCGGATCTCGGCAATCATCTCCTGCAGATCGGCTTGGTCCACGCCACAGAGCCGCTGCAGACCTGCAAAGTCGGCGCGAGCCAGCGCGGGCAGGTTCTCGAGCAGCACCTGCATGGCGGGGTCCAGCCGATCGCGTTCCCGCAACTGCAGCGCCAGGCACTCTCGCAGGTCTCGCGCCCCTACCCCGACAGGTTCGAGGTTGTGGACGATCCGGAGCGCCTGCTCGATCTCGCTCCGGCTCGCCCGGAGTTCAACGCAAAGCTCCTCGATGGTCTCGCGCAAGTAGCCGTCGGGATCGAGGCGCTCGACCAGCCCGCACGCGAGAAAGCGGGTGGGAAGGTCGGCGGCATCTGCCACCACCTGGGCCAGCAGATGCTCGCGCAGGGAAATCGGGCGAGATAGCACCACCTCCAGCGACGGCAGATCGTCATCGCCACCAGTGGCGCGGCGCTCTCGTGGCGTCCCAGGCACCGCTTCGCCGCCGCTATCGCCGGTTTCCGTCGGCCAGTCCGTACCTTCGAGTTCGTGTCTGGCAGCGGCCGGATCGACCGGAACGTCCGTTGGCGCGCCCAGTGGCGCCTCTCGATCAGCCGGCGCATCGCCAGCCCGGTCACTGATGCCGTCCGTCCGCGTGAGAAACGGGTTCTCCGCCAATTCCTGCTGGATGAACTGATCCAACTCAATGTTGGAGAGCTGCAGAAGCTTGATCGCCTGCTGCAACTGCGGGGTGATCACGAGGCTTTGTGACTGGCGGACCTCCAGCCTCATCCCAGTGCTCATGATGGATGTCCCGCGTCAGGCGGCCCGAGGGTCGAGCGTATGGTCGGGGGGAGATCGCTCACAGGGCGAAATCGTCGCCGAGATAGACTTTGCGGACCAGATCGTCCGCCACGATCGAGGCGGGCGTTCCCTCCATGATGACACGCCCCTCGTGAAGGATGTAGGCCCGGTCGATGATCTCCAGCGTGTCGCGGACATTGTGATCCGTGATCAGCACGCCCAGGCCCCGGTCCTTCAGGTGGGCCACCAGTAACCGGATCTCCGCCACGTTGATGGGATCGATGCCTGCCAGCGGCTCGTCGAGGAGCATGAATCCGGGGCGGGACGCCAATGCCCGTGCGATCTCCACCCGGCGCCGCTCGCCACCAGAAAGGCCGAGGGCGGGTGCGCGGCGCAGATGGCTCAGCCCAAATTCCGCAAGAAGCTCATCCAGCATTTCCTCGCGCCGCATCCGGGCCGGCTCGACCAGTTCCAGCACCGCGCGCAGGTTGTTCTCGACGCTCAGGCCTCGGAACACCGAAGCTTCCTGGGCGAGGTAGCCGACCCCGAGCCTGGCCCGCCGGTACATCGGCAGGTCGGTCACATCGACTCCATCCAGGA
>NZ_DATAGQ010000059.1:0-14585 GCF_036263595.1 Geminicoccus sp.
TAGGACGACCTCGTCGAAATGACGGGCCACGCTCGCCAAATCATGATGAACCACCAGGACGAGGCGACCCTGATCGGCCAGATCGCGAAGGACCCGGAACAGGATAGCCTCGGTCGTCGCATCGATGCCGGCGAAGGGCTCGTCCAGCAGGACCACCTCCGCCTGCTGCGCCAGCGCCCGCGCCACGAACACGCGCTGCTGCTGCCCGCCCGACAGTTCGCCGATCGGCCGCTCGGCGAACTCGGTCATCCCGACGCTCGCCAGGGCCTGCATCGCCTGGGCACGCTCGGCGGCACCCGGCCGGCGGAACCAGCCCATCCGTGGATAAAGCCCTTGCTCGACCACCTCGCGCGCGCTGATCGGAAAGGTCAGGTCGACCTGCCCGCGTTGCGGCACATAGGCGACCCGCCCCACTGGTGGCCCCCCGACAATGCCGAACCAGCGGACCTCTCCCGTCGCCACAGGCACCAGGCCCAGGGCCGCCTTCAGGAGCGTCGATTTGCCGGCGCCATTGGGTCCGATGACGGCCACGAGCCCTGCGTGCGGCGCCGACCAATCGATCGGGCCAAGCACAGTGGTGTCGCCATAGCGCACGACCAGGTCCCTGACCTGAAAGTGGCGTGACGGCTGATGTGCCAGATCGGTCACGGTCACGCCTGCGCCGGCCGCAGCCGCCCCCAGAAGCCACGCTCCGGCGCCTGCCCGCGCAGGGCGCGGACGATGGTCGTCACGTCGTGATCGATCATGCCGAGCCAGCTACCCTCGTGCGTGCCGGGCTGGCCCATGGCATCGGCGAACAGCGTGCCGCCCAGCGACACGTGATGGCCTCGGGCGGCGGCTCCTTCAATCACCGCTCCCATGGCGCGCTCGCTCACCGAGCTCTCGATGAACACAGCCGGCACCTTGCGCTCGACCAGGGCCGCCACGACGTCCTGGATGCGTGCCAAGCCAGCCTCGCTCTCCGTGCTGATCCCCTGGATGGCCATGACCTCCAGGCCCAGCCGGCGTGAGAAATAGCCGAACGCGTCATGCGAGGTGACCAGCAGCCTGTTCTCAGGAGGTATGCTCGCAACCCGCTCGATGGCCCAGGCAGTCAGCACCTCCGCTTCCTTGCAGAAGCTCTCGCTCGATTGCGACCAGGCATCCGCCCCGTCCGGCTGCAGCGACGCCAGCTTTGCCAGTACCCCCTCCAATGCCGATGGCCAGATGCCTGGATCCATCCACACATGCGGATCGACGGCGCCAGTGGCGTCTTGGAGCAGCGCATCGCCCGGAACGTGCTCGCCGGCGACAAGGATGCCGCCCGCCGGCGAGAACCGCTCAATCGTGTCGGTCAGCTTGGCTTCCAGATGAAGCCCGTTCACGACGATCGCATCCGCGCCGGCCAGGGACGCGATGTCGCGGCGCGTTGGGCGGAACAGATGCGGATCTACGCCTTCACCCATCAGGATTTGCCAGTCGAGCGTGTCACCGGTGATCCGGCGCAGCGGCTCGCCCAGCATGGCTGTGGTCGCAACGACCTTCGGCCGGGCAGCTGCGCCGGTGGACACTGGCTTTATGAAGGGCAATGCCGTGGCGACCAGCAGAAACGAACGGCGGAGCAGCACCGGGTCCTCCTTGTACTATTCCATCGCGAAGAAAATTAGGGCATTCTAAACTTGTTTCAAGAGCTGAATGCACTGCGACGGTGCTTGACTGGACAGGCGACCTGCTTGGCGGCATCACCGGTACGGGCCATGCGAGGCTAGCGGCAGGGGGAACCGCCCGTGATCATCGTTCCAGGATCGATCAACGCCGACCTGCTGTTTCCCGTGCGAACCCTGCCTGCACCCGGGGAGACGGTTCTCTGCCCGTCCTACACGATGGCGCTTGGCGGCAAGGGATCGAACCAAGCCGCTGCAGCCGCGAAGGCTGGCGCCGACGTGCGCTTTTTCGGCCATGTTGGCAGCGACGCCTACGGCCCGTTGGTACGGCAGCTCCTGGCGGACGCCGGCGTCGAGGTCGCCGGACTGGTGGACTCGCCCAAGCCCACGGCCATCGCCGTGATCGGCGTAGACGAGAAAGGTGAGAACCAGATCATCGTGGCATCGGGTGCAAACCTTGACACTCATGCCGGCCAGGTTCCCGGTCACCTCCTGGTCGCCGGGAACACGGTGCTCTGCCAGAACGAGATCCGGACGGAGGAAACCTTCAAGGCGCTGGCCCGCGCCAACGAGGCGGGCGCCCGCACGATCCTCAACCTGGCGCCATCCTGCCCCTTGCCGGCCGGCGTGCTCGACCGGCTCGACGTGCTGGTCGTGAACGAACTGGAGATCCTGGAGGCAACCGGCATCCAGGGTGAACCGGGCGTGCTCGCGGCGGATCTCGCGCGCCGCCATCGACTGACCGTGGTGGTGACGCTCGGTGCCAAGGGTGCCATCGCCGCGACCGCCGACGAGCGGTTCGAAGTAAGCGCCATGAAGATCCGACCGGTCGACACGACCGGTGCTGGCGATGCGTTCACGGGAGTTCTGGCGGCCTACCTGGATCGTGGGTCGTCGCTCGAGGAGGCGCTGCACCGGGCAGCCGTGGGAGCGGCCCTCGCCTGCGAGCGGCTTGGAGCCCAGAGCGCGCAGCCGCGCATGGACGAGATCGAAGCAAGGGCCCAGGACCTGCTCATGCCCCGGAAACTGATGTGAGCAAGCCGCCCGGCCCGCCGGGCGAACCACTCAAGGTCCAGCTCGACCGAAACGGCGAACCCTGCTGGTCGCTGAGCGTGTGGCTGACGCTGCGGATGTTCGACATCCCATTCATGGAGGCCACACCGACGACTCTGGTTGAAGCCAGTGGCCAGCCCGAACCGGGACCGCTGTTCGACAAGGCGCCTACGCTCGTCGAAGGCAGCCTGGCAGTGGCCGGCCCTCTGGCCATCCTGGAATTTCTGGCGGAGCGCCATCCGGTGATCTGGCCCGACGATCGGGCCTCGCGTGCCCAAGCGCGTGCCGTCGCTTCCGAACTCTGCGCCGGTTTCCCCGTGCTGCGTCTGTTCCTGGCCGCCAGGAACGGCGCGAGCCTTGCAGGCTCTCGTCGCTTGCTCCGGTCCCTCGGGGCCGAGATTCAGCGCCTTCGCTCGATCTGCATCGAGCTGCGCGGCGCGGCCAGCGTCGGGGCGGGACCATTCCTGTTCGGCAGCTTCTCCGGTGCCGACGCGATGTTCGCGCCCTTGGCGAGCCGCCTTCTCGACCGGGCGATGTCGCATGATGCGACATGCACCACCTATCTCGGCGCGCTTGGCTCACTTGCAGCCATGCGGGCCTGGTACGGTGAGCAGGAGCAGGTTCGGCCGGAGATCGCTGTCGACATCGCGGCGATTCTGCCGATTGCAGCTCCGCCACAGCCCTCCGCACACGAGGCGAAGAAGCCACTCGACCCGGCGCCGCCACTTCTGGAGATTCCGCCAGCCCTGACGCCGCCAAAACTGCGGCTGGAGGACGCGGATCGCCCCAGCATCACTTATCTGGACGAGCAGCCGATCCGCGGCTGGCGGAACGTGCGCCTCGTCGAAATGCTGTCGGTCTCGCCATCGATCCCGCCGATCCCGCCGATCCCGACGCGTCCGGCGGCTGCCTCGGCAACACCGGTTCAAGCGGCCCCGGCCGACGAGACCAGACAGGGGGGCGACCTCGCCAGACGGGCCAGCGAACCGTCGTCCCTTCCCCGGCTCCGGCCGACTGAGCCGGCAGAGCCGGTCGCTGCTGGCCAAGCTGCCAACAGCGCAACGGACGGGCCGGAAGCCCGGACGGGCGACGATGCTCACTCCCTGATGTTCCAGCTCCGCCGACCTGACCCCGCCGCTGGCGGCCTGAACAGCCTGATCGACCGCTTTGGCCGCTCGATCGCTTCCGCTGTCCCGGACGCCAATCAGGAAGTGGCATCTCCACTGCGCCCTCAAGATGGCAAGGCGGCCGCACCGGATCCCGCCCGTCAGAGCAACATCCGGCCGGCCGCCATCAAGCCGATCGGCTTCTCGGTCCACCGCAGGAAATGAACCAGCCGACCGGCCTGTGCCCGGCTACTCCTTCACGGCACCCGTGAGGCTCGACACGTAGTAGTCGACGAAGAACGAGTAGATCAGCGCTACCGGGATCGAGCCCAGAAGCGCGCCTGCCATCAGCGAACCCCAATGGTATACGTCGCCTTCGACCAACTGCGTCAGAACGGCGACCGGTACGGTCTTCTTCTCCGAGCTCTGGATGAAGGCGAGCGCATAGATGAACTCGTTCCAGGACAGGGTGAAGGCGAAGATCCCGGCTGAGATCAGCCCGGGCACCGCGAGCGGCAGCGTCACCTTCCACATGATCTGCAGCCGGGTAGCCCCGTCGATTAGCGCGCATTCCTCGAGCTCGTAGGGGATCGACTTGAAGTAGCCGATCAGGAGCCAGGTGCAGAACGGCACGAGGAAGGTCGGATAGGTCAGGATGAGTGCCAGCGGGCTGTCATAGAGGCCCATCTTGAAGATCATCGTGGCCAGAGGGATGAACAGGATCGACGGCGGCACTAGGTAGGCGAGGTAGATCGCCAGGCCTACCCACTGGCTGCCCTTGAAGCGCAGCCGCTGCACTGCATAAGCCGCAAGCACCGACACGAACAGGGACAGGAAGGTGCTGGCTACCGCCACCATCATGGTGGTCCACAGCCAGCGCGGGTAGTCGGTGTCGAACAGCAGCCGCTTGACGTGCTCCAGTGTCGGCGAGCTGATCCAGAATGGGCTGTAGTCGTTGTAGTTGTAGAGCTCCGCGTTCGATTTGAACGCGGTGATGACCATCCAGTAGAATGGAAACAGCAGGGTCAACAGGAACAGGATGAGCGGCACGTAGACCACCATCATCCTGCGCGGGAGCGAATCCCAGTTGATTACGCCGCTCCGTTCCGCCGTGATGACGGGCGCCTTGTCGGCGGTGGCGTCAGTCATCGCTGCCTCCCTGCTGCCACTTGCGCCGCGCCAGCGCGACGTAGCTGAAGATGGTGGATGCCACCAGGAACGGGATCATGGCGACCGCAATCGCAGCACCCTCGCCCAGGTAGCCGCCCGGGATCGCGCGCTGGAAGGCCAGTGTGGCCATTAGGTGGGTGGCGTTGTTCGGGCCGCCACGGGTGATTGCATAGACGAGTTGGAAATCGGTGAAGGTGAACAGCACCGAGAAGGTCAGCACGACCGCCAGGATCGGCATCAGCATCGGCACGGTCACGTGCACGAAGCGCTCCCAGGCGGTCGCACCGTCGATCATCGCCGCCTCGTAGAGCGAGGGCGAGATCGTCTGCAGGCCTGCCAGGAGCGAGATCGCGACGAAGGGGATCCCGCGCCAGACGTTGGCGGCGATCAATGAGAACCGCGCGTGCCAGGCTTGGCCCAGAAAATCGATGTTGGTGTCGATGATACCGATAGCCTTGAGCACATAGGAGATGATCGAGAACTGCGGATCATAGATCCACCAGAACGCGATCGCCGACAGCACGGTCGGAACGATCCAGGGAAGGAGGACAATAGCGCGTATCAGGCTCTTGAACGGCAGATGGTGGTTGAGCAGCAGGGCCAGCCAAAGGCCCAGGCCGAATTTGAAGACCGTGGCGATGGTCGTGTAGACGATCGTGTTGAACACCGAGAGCCAGAACACCGAATCCTCGAAGAGGTAGGCGTAGTTCTCCAGGCCGATCCAGACGCCATCCCGCCCGATCCGCGTATCGGTGAAGCCAAGCCACACGCCCAGCCCAAGCGGATAGCTCAGGAAGGTCAGGAGCAGCACGCTCACCGGGAGCATGAACAGGAAGGCGAGCACGCGGCGATCGTCGAGCTTCCGCGAGAGCCAGGACTGTTCCGGACGTTGTCCGGACCAGGCCGCGGCGGTGCTGGCCATGCGGTTTCCTCCCCTTGTTTGGTCGAGGCTGGAAGCAATGACGGCTCACGGGTGGCACCCGTGAGCCGTCACTCCAAGCGCCGAAGATCAGCGATAGTAACGGCCAGCGCGGCTGGCGGCTTCCGCAATCGCATCGTCGATCGAGGCGCCGCCGCTGACCGCGGAGGAGACCATCGTCACCACGATGTAGTCGGCGAGCGCCCCGGCGCTGGCATAGCCGAGCGGGCCCTTCCAGCCATAGGGCAACGATTCGGTCATGATCTTCTGGTACGGGGTATGCTTGGGATCCTCCGTCCAGATCGGGTTGCCGTCATAAGCGTTGAGCGAATGCGCCCAGTAGCCGATGCTTGCCGCCTGCCAGGGCTGGTACTGCTCCTTCTCCATCATGAAGCGCAGATATTCCTTGGCCGCGTTGGGATACTTGGTGTGCTGGAAAATCATCCCGCTCACCGTCAGCGCCGTCTCGGTCGGCCGCCCGATCGGACCAATCGGCATCGGAGCGTGCTGAATGTCCTCGGCCAGCGCCGCGACGTTCGCGTCCGTCGAGGTTTTCGCCGCGTAGTAGACCGAGATGCCGTTGGCGACGACAGAGACCTGACTGGCCAGGAACGCCTTGTTGTTGGACGGATCCAGCCACGACAGCGTCCCAGGAATGAAGGTCTTATACAGCTCGGCTCCATACTGGAGCGCCGCGCGGGTTTCCGGCGAATCGATGGTGACCTTGCCGTTCTCGTCGACCAACGAGGCGCCGTGCGACCAGATCAGCCAGTGGCAGAAGGTGTTGGCGTCGCCCTCGGCCTGGCCGAGCGTGAAGCCGACGGGATGCCCGGTGCCCTGCAACGCCTTGGCAACTTCGAGGAAGCCTGCCGTGTCCTTCGGAAGTTCGCTGAAGCCGGCTTCCTTCAGCCAGGATTGGCGATAGACCATCTTTCCGCCGGAAGCGCCCACGGGCAGACAGATCCAGTTGCCTTCCGGCCCCTTGCCCATCGTCTGCGCGAGGGGCGCCCAGCCTCCGTACTTCTTGCCGAGGTAATCCGCGAGATCGGTAAGGTCGAGGATCTTCTCGGGGTACTGATGCGGGTCGTCATTCCAGGCCAGGATGATATCGGCACCTGTGCCGACATTGGCCGCGACAGCCGTCTTTGGCCTGAGGTCCTGCCAGCTTTCCTGATCGACACGCACCGCCACCCCGGTCTGCTCGGTGAACTTCTTGGAGTTCTCCAAAAACAGAGTTTCGTCGCCCGCCACGAACTTGGACGGCCGCAGGACACGGAGTTCGGCACCGCTTTCGATCTCGTAGGCAGGCGGCGGCACGTCCGCAGCCACCACCTCCGCCGAGGCGCCCCGGCCCAGCAGCGCACCACCGGCGACACCTGCCATCAAACCAAGCGTCGACCTACGGTCCATCCGCATTATGCATGCCTCCCTTGGGCATTGATTGGTTATGTATGTGACTAGGCCTGTCATGGGCGACCCTACCTGATCGGTCAAGCACTGCCATGGCCAGACGTCCCGTTGCGAGCTAGAGGACCGCACGAGGCAGATGCGGCAGGGAGCAGGAAATGCGCGTACTGGTCACGGGTGGAGCCGGATTCATCGGGAAGAAGCTGATCCTGCGCCTTCTCTCGGACGGACAGGTCGGCGGCGAGAAGATCACCCGCATCACCTGTTTCGACGTAGTGGCCGCGCAGGGCCTGCCGGCAGACGACCGTATCGAAGTCGTGACGGGTGACCTGTCGTCGCCCAGCCAGGTCGGCATCCTTCTCGGCAAGGGCCAGGATGCCATCTGGCATCTCGCGTCGGCCGTCAGCGGCGAGTGCGAGAAGGACTTCGACCTCGGATACCGGGTCAACCTGACCGGCACCCTGAACGTCCTGGATGCGGCTAGGCGAGCCGGCAACATGCCCAGGCTCGTCTTCACCTCATCGGTCGCCGCGTTTGGCGGGCCCCTGCCCGATCCGATCCCGGACGACCAGATCCTCACTCCCCAGACCTCCTACGGCGCCCAGAAGGCCACCTGCGAGCTGCTGGTCGCCGACTACACCCGCAAGGGCATGATCGATGGCCGCTCCCTGCGCCTGCCGACCATTGTGGTCCGCCCGGGCAAGCCCAATGCGGCCGCTTCCTCCTTCGCGAGTTCGATCGTCCGCGAGCCTCTCGCGGGTGACAGCGTCGTCTGCCCCGTGGCGCCCGAGGCGAAGATGTACAGCCTGAGCCCGCGCAAGGTGGTCGATGCCTTGGTCCATGCCATCACGATTCCTTCCGAGGAAATCGGCCAGGTCCGCTCGCTCACGTTGCCCGGCCTGACCTATACCCAGGCCGAAATGATGGCGGCTTTGGAGCGCGTCACCTCGAAAAAGGTGGTCGACCGCGTCACCTGGACCCCTGATCCCTTCATCCAGAAGATCGTCGCCGGCTGGCCCACCACCTTCACCACGCCACGTGCCGAGAAGCTGGGTTTCCGGCGCGACGACAGCCTGGAAGAAATCATCCAGGCCCATATCGACGACGAGCTGAATGGTACTTACGCAGCCTGATCGTCGGGTCGGACACGTTGGCAGAAAGCGCGGCCGCGGCCTTGCCGCATGTCAACGCACCAGGTCGTGGTACTCCTTGTGACGCCGGATCCAGGCGACGGCATAGCCACAGAGCGGCACGACCTGCCATCGCTTTTCCCGGGCCAGGTCCATGACGGCGCCCATCAGGCGGCTCGCCGTCCCCTTGCCGCGTAGTTCAGGGGCAGCTTCCACGTGCGGAAGGATCAGGCTGGAGCCTTGCAGGCGATAGTCGGCGAAGACGAGATAACCGTCGATCTCCAGCTCGAATCTCGACTTGGTGGTGTTGTCCCGAAGGCCATGGTCCATGGGTCGGCTTCGTTCCTGTCGCAGCTGGTCGTCATCCATGAAGATGGCGTCGGGCGCTGCGGCTCCCAATAGGCCAGCGGCGACAGGTCGAACTTGGGGCAACCCTCAGGGCGTGATGGTGAGCAACGCACGCTGATAGCGGGTGATCGGCGGATTGCCGGTGTCCGTCACCTCCAGAATCAGGTCCACTGTCTGCGTCGAACTGACCACCGGTGCAGTGATCGTGGCGACGGCTGTCTCGCTGTTCTCGATGGTGATGGCAGGCGCGTCGGGGTTTACCTCCGATAGATCCACCACCGATAGGTCAGGTCATGGCCGTCCGGATCGTCGGACGAACTGGCGTCGAGGCTCACGAGATCGCCAGATCGAAGCGTTCGGGTGGTGCCGCCGTCGATACGCGCCTCAGGTGGATGGTTGGCGTCGGCATAGGCCGAGACCAGCCAGTTCGCCCGTGCCGCGAAGTCGGACTGGTATGCCGGCCGCCAGCGCGCCACCGAGGCCCGCCGATCAACGATGCCGCCCAGTTCGTCCTTCTGGTAGCGGCTCGTATAGATGTTGGTGGAGATCGCGGCATACTCGGGTTCGTTCGCGTAGCGTCCACCCCATCCGCCCCGTGATGGTTGCGTCGGGATGCCCAGGCCGGTTGGGAGAAGGTGGAGCAGGGTGGGCGTGTCGCCCTCCTTCATGCCGTCTTCAGTGGTGTTCAACGGGTAGAGTGCACCCAGATTGCCTTTGTTCTTGATGTTGTCGTTGATCCAGCTGCTCCTCTGCATCGACGTGTCGCCGAGCAGGTACATCCCACGAAAGGTGGCGGTCCTCGTTCCTTCGTACCCGTCGCTGACGATCCAGAACATGTCCTTGGCATTATCGGCGAGGTAGTTGCCTGGTGCCGCGGAATACTGGCTCCAGTCGATCGAATAGACCCGCAGCTTATTCTGGAAGCTGACAAACGAGCTGGCCGAGCGAGTATTGCGCACCTTGTAGATCGCTTGGGCAAGCTCTCGGCTACCTCCCCAGACGAGCACCCAGAGCGGCTGCGAACTCGCATCAACGCTCGCGATGATGTGGTCGGATCCGGCCGTATCAAAACCGGCCCCGATGGGGTCGTTCGACGCTAGCCCGTCCTTTACCCTCGCGAGAAGCGCATTGGCCTTCGGGTAGCGGATATCGTGGAGCAGAAGCTTGGGCAGATCCTTGTCGTAGGCGGTGATGACCGAGCGGACGATGTCCGACGCCACAGGCCTCGAAGGCCGGTAGGTCGCCACGATCCCTTCGATGCTGAGGTCGTTCGCATAGAGCAGGGTCCGGATCAGCGACTGCGTATCGTCCGGATCCTGCCCGATGTCGGTCAGGATCAGCACGCGCGGACGGTCTACCTTCATGGTAACCTTGAACTGAGCTCGGCATCCTGACTGTACGGTCACGGACCGGGGAACATGGCTCCAGGTCGAGTTCAGGATGCAGGCGGCCGATGAAAGCTGCTTGAAGATGTCGACCCGGGCAGCTTCGAAACCGAACGGACAGGTCTTGGGAGCGCCAGCGACGCTGCTGCAGTTCACATAGAAATGGGGTGCCGCTTCTGCTCGCCCAATGGCCACGATGCCCAGCAGCCCTGCCGCAAGCCATACGAATGCCGAAGTCACTCTTGCCGTCTTCATCACAACGATCCCCGTAATCCAGCCTGGCCATCTGGTGGATGAACAATGCGAAAAACAATCCACTTGCGAAGCTAGTATTCCGACAGATGGCGGAAGACAGACACATACCATCGCCTTAGGTGAACACCGCTATTTGCATGGAACAGCTGGTTCTCTGTCCAGCCGCACCGGATTCTCGCCGAACATCGCTTAAAATTTCGTCAAGTACCGCCGGGCCTGTCATCACGACATCTTGAAAAGGTAGTCTTTGGATGCTTAACGCCGACCAAACCACATCCGTCAACATGCAAAAGGTGTCGATGATGATGGGCGGAGCGCAACCGAAGCAGTGGACTGCCTGGCGCCATGAGGCGTGGCAACTTTTCGGGCCGGAGAATTGGCGCTAGCGTGAGGATGGACGTGTGTACGGCGCCGCCCCGGCCGCCGGGAAAAGAAATGGAAACGCTCGCATGACAATCATCAGCCGGCGCCATGCGCTCGCCTTGTTCGGCGGTTCATTGGCAGCTTCACTCGGTTCCAACGTGGCCGAGGGGGCGACGAAGTCCTTCGTAGCTTTCGGGGACAGCTACACGCATTCCTACCGCAACGGCATCGCGAGCTGGGCGGACCAGATCAAGTCGAGCGGCACGGCACGACTCATCGTCAACCTCGCCTATTCCGGCGCCACGGCCGAGGGGCTCGACATGCGGCAGACCCTTGATGGCCAAGTGGACAGATGGGTGAAGAGCTACCGCTCCAAGGGCATGCCGGACCGGATGTTCATCTATTTCGGTTACAACGATGTCTCGCCGGTCCAGTCGCTGGCACCGGCCATGGCCCAGTACCGCAAGTCACTCGACCGTCTGATCTCCTATGGAGCGACGCGAAGCGGGCGCCGCATCGTGCTGTGCCTGCTCCACGACTGGAGCCGCAACCCGGCGCGCAATACCAGTTCGCGCACCCGCGTGCTCGCCTGGAACAAGTTCGTGACGAAGCTCGCCGACGAGCGGGGGAACGTCGTGACGGCCAACCTCTATTCGCGCTTCGAGGACGTGTACCGCAACAAGTCGAAATATGGCCTGACCAACGTGACCGACATCAATCTGACCCGATCCGCAACGACCTATCTCTATGCCGACCGCAGCCATTTCGGCCGCAAGGGCCAGTCCATCATCGCCAAGGAACTCAGGCGGTTCCTGGTCTAGCAGGCCCGTGCCGCGTGGTGGCGCCAACATGCGCGCGCGAGTGCCAGATGACTGAACCGACGCCACTGGCTGCCTCGCCGGAGGCCTTGGGCCACTCTGAACGCCAGCGCGCCATGTTCGGCATGATTTTTGTGTAGTTCCGTCAGGATCTGGGGCAGTCGCTGCACGGAGATGTCCTTTGGCGGAAATCCTACTCGAGGCGGAGCCACAGGCGGTAGCGCTGGATCTTGCCAGAACCGCGCTGGTGATCATCGACATGCAGCGGGACTTCCTCGAGCCGGGCGGGTTCGGGGAAACGCTGGGCAACGATGTGAGCCTCCTGGCTCCAGTCGTTCCTGCCTGCAGGCGCGTGCTCGACGCGGCGCGTGCCGCCGGGCTCCTCGTCATCCATACCCGCGAAGGCCATCGTCCGGACATGGCCGACGCCCCCCCGGCCAAGGTGGAGCGCGGGACACCGTCCACGCGGATCGGCTGCGCCGGGCCGATGGGACGCATCCTCATCCGCGGCGAAGCCGGCCACGACATCATTCCCGAGCTGGCCCCGCTGCCCCACGAGCCGGTCCTCGACAAGCCCGGCAAGGGCGCCTTCTACCAGACCGATCTCGAGCTGATGCTGCGCAACCGCCGCATCGAGAACCTGCTGGTCTGCGGCGTCACGACCGAGGTCTGCGTGCACACCACCGTGCGCGAGGGCAATGACCGCGGCTACCGCTGCATCGTGCTCGGTGACTGCTGTGGCTCCTACTTCCCGGTGTTTCACGAAATCGGCCTGAAGATGATCGCCGCCCAGGGCGGCATCTTTGGCTGGGTGTCCGATTCGTCCCGCGCCCTTGCGGCCATTTGTTCCAAGCGCCCCGCGGCGCACTCCGAAATGGGATTATGACATCGCCCGCTCCGTTCGCTGAAGGACAAGGCGCCATGGCGAAAGCAGGCCGGCACCTTGGCCCCAGGCGACCATAACGTGTTCTTCGGCTTCGGCACCGACGTTCCGGGAACATGCTGGCGCTGACCGGCCTGCTCCGGTTCGTGCTGAACAAGACGGACGACATCGTGCTTGGCCGCATCCTGCCGGCCAAGGGCCTGATGATGTGCCTGGGCACGCTCTACCATGCCTGGCTCGCCTACGGCTGGCAAAGCAGACTTAACACAGCGACGCGTGCACCCTGCCCTCAGACACCAGCCTGCCGCACATGTGCATCGTCCGCCTCGTCATCATGCTGCCTGTCTCGCTGAGCACGGGCGATGCGATCAGGGGCCGCTTTGACCTAATGTTCGTGCAGAGCCTTATCCTGATGAGCGACTGCTACATCGCCCCCGACATCCGCAAGATCATCCCGCGGCTGCACCTGCCGGCAAGTTGATCACGTTCATCTCGATATGCCCGGCACTGAAGATGTTCATGACGCCGGTGATCGGGCTACTCTGCTATGCTGTGATCCTGGTGAACTGGTTCGCTGGCCTGCGCTATCCCAGGAGCATTCCGACCGGTCTCGTCGCGTTTGTGGTGGGCACGCTCATTGCCCTGGCGTTCCATGTTGTTCGGCAGCTGCATCATGAGTGGAGGAAATCGGCCAGGCGTTTGCAGGCTTCGGCTGCCGCCTGCCCCTGTCCCCCGTGCATCATGTTCTCGCTGGCCTCAAGTTCTTGGGTGTCGTTCTGGTCATGGTCATCCCGTTCGGAATCTACGGTCTGGCCGAGGCCGAAGCCACGTTCGAGCTTTGGTGATTCGGCCAGTCCGAAAAAAAACTACCCGACAACATGGTGCGATAAGCCTTACTATCCGTTTAGGTCGTAGGGGGCTTGCGGCTCCTTCGGGATCAGCTGCGGGACCATCCATGGCGCCTATTTCCTCGATCGTCGAAGCGCGTGAAGGCGGCCTGCGTGCCTCCGCAGCCTCGGGCCTGTTCGTCGCTGTCGTCATCATCGGCATGCTCTACTTCGGCCGTGATGTGTTCATGCCGGCAGCGCTGGCTATCCTGCTAAGCTTCGTGCTGGCGCCACTCGTGCGTCTGCTCCAGCGCTACTGGATCCCGCGCGCCGTTGCGGTCCTAGCCGTGGTTCTCCTCGCTTCGGCCGTGATCGCCGGCATGGGAACCATCATGGCGTCCCAGCTGAGCCAGCTCGCGCGCGACCTGCCGCGCTACCAATGGACAATGCAGGAAAAGATCAGGTCCTTCCGCGGAGCTACTGAAAGCAATGGTGGGATCCTCGACCAAGTCTCTAACGTGGTCGAGAACCTCAGCCGCGAACTGAATCGCGAGGATCAGACAACGGCTCCTGCGAGTGGTTCGGTTCAACCATCCGCGCAGCCCGATGAGCCCGAGCCTGTGCCGGTGATCGTCCACCAACCGGATCCAGGCGCGCTCGCCACGCTGGCGCTGGTGGTCGATCCCCTGCTGCATCCCCTGGCCAACCTCGGCATCATCATCATCTTCGTGATCTTCATCCTCCTGCAACGCGAGGATCTCCGGAACCGCCTGATCCGGCTGGCTGGTGCCCATGACATCCAGAACACGACCGCAGCCATGGACGATGCGGGCCGGCGCCTTAGTCGGTTGTTCCTGACCCAGGTGGCGCTGAATTCCGGCTTCGGCTTGGTGATCGGACTGGGGCTCTGGGCGATCGGCGTGCCGAGCCCTGCCCTATGGGGCGTACTGGCGGCCCTGCTACGCTTTGTGCCTTATGTCGGTCCGGTGCTGGCGGCGGCCCTGCCGCTCCTGCTGTCGGCCGTCGTGGAACCTGGCTGGACCATGTTCATCTGGACGGCGATCCTGTTCGCCGTGGTCGAGCCGGTGGTCGGTCACGGCATCGAGCCGCTCGTGTACGGACGCAGCACCGGCCTTTCGCCGGTGGCGGTCGTCGTGGCGGCGACCTTCTGGACGTGGCTCTGGGGTCCCATCGGGCTCCTGCTGGCCACGCCCATCACCGTCTGCCTCGTGGTGCTGGGCCGCCACGTGAAGACGCTGGAGTTCCTGGACATCATGT
>NZ_DATAGQ010000060.1:0-16064 GCF_036263595.1 Geminicoccus sp.
GCTGTCCGCCCACACGACAGCGGCCGTGTTGCGCTTGTCCAGCAGGCTCTCGCGCAGCCGCGCGCCCTCGTAGGCCGCGGCGTCTGTGACCATCCATGTCCGGATCAGCCCGAAGCCCCGGTCGATGCCGATGTGGTTCTGATATCCGAAGGTCGGGATGGCGATGTCGACGGGCGGCCTGGTCCCATCCGGCCGCTCCTTGGCCTTGGAGAACTTGACCGTCCATGATCCGCCAGCAGGCGGATCATCCAACACCGCAGGTGCCAAGGTCAGGAGACCTTGGCGGGCGAGGCGTCCCGATCCTTTTGCCGGAGCTTTCCGGCGCGCGCTTTCCAGCCGTCGGGGACGCAGCCCTCCTTGATCGCCTTCTTCTCCTCGTCGGTGTTGCGCTGCCTGGGCGCGGCCACCAGGCTCGCGTCGACAATCTGGCCGGACATGGCGATGTAGCCGGCTGTCCGCAGCGCGGCATCGAAGCGCTCGAACAGCCCCTTGATGGCGCCTGCCTTGGTGAGCTTCTCGCGGAACAGCCAGATCGTGCGGGCGTCGGGCACCCGGTCCGACAGTCCGAGGCCCAGGAACCGCATGAAGGACAGCCGGTCGTTGATCAGGAACTCGGTGCGTTCGTCCGAGAGGGTGTGCGCGGCCTGGATAACCAGCACCTTCAACATCATGACGGGGTCGAGCGGAGGTCGACCGCCCTGCGGGCCCGACCGGTAGCCAAGCGCGCCGTCCAGGTCCGCCCTGAAGAGCTCGAAGTCCACGGCCCGTCCAAAGGACTCGAGCTGGTCGCCCAGATCGCTCAACCGACGAAGGCGATCATCCACGTCGAAAAAGCCTGGCTCGCTGCCCATCGACTCGCTCCTCTCCCCGTCACGAGGATTGAATCAGATCGAGACGCAGACCGCGAGGTTGTTGGAACCATCCATCTTGAACCCACCGGTGCCTCGCATGGCGCCGACGGCTGTGGGCCATCCTGGGTGCCGAAGAGATGCTGGTGCATTCCGCCGACGGCCGTGCTCCGCCAGCTTCGCCTGGCGATCGGCCTTCGACACCACCGTTCCAGTTCCCGGATATACCTCGGCCATCAGCGCTGGATAGGCGTCTGCCGCCTGTTGTCGGCCAGCCATCCACGGACCTGCCCCGAACGCACGAGCCTTTGCCGATCAAGGATCGACGCACGTGCCGCCATCCATTGGGAGCTGCCTCCAGCATCCAAGCATCGGCGCGTTCGTCCCAAGGCAGTGATCCTGAAGTTTCTCCTGTCGTATCGACGGCCCTGCAACCGCCCCCTTCGCCGCCCGGGGCCGGGCACCATCTTCCAGCGTGCCCAGCCGGCCATCGGCCGCCCTTTTCCGGCAGCTCCCCCATGAGCTGCCTGACGCGCAGGAGCGGCCTTCAGCCGATCGCGCCCATCCCGCTGTGGGCGGGCGGCTGCCTTGCGCGCAGGCAAGGCGACGGCATCCGGGTCCATCCAGCCATGGCCGATCGGTCGTTCTCCCTTGGGGGCGCGGAAGGCCGGCCAATGACAGCTGGCGCCCTGGCGTTAGGTTCGCTGGCAGCGGGGAATGGCTCCGCACCTGCCTCCTGGACACATGGCCGGTCGGAGCTGGAGACCAATGGTCGCGAGGACCGAGCCGACGGTGGAATCCGGCCGGCACAGAGCCTAGCGACCGGTGCGGAACGGATCGCCGCGCTGATCCTCCACGGCCACGTCGTTCCATACCGATCCGGCCGACGCCAAGATGGAAGCAGAAACATGTCCAGGACCAACCCCAGGCCGGTGCCGGCTGCGCAGGATGGAGTGGGCAACGCACGTCCAGCGGGACGGCTCACGCTGGCCGCGATGCTCTGCGCCGCGGCCGCGGTCGGCGTCGGGGCCATCGGCGCCCATGCCTTCCGCGATGCAGGTGATCTGCGCGGCGCTGGCCTGATCGAGACGGCGGCACAGTACCTGATGTGGCATGCCCTGGGGGCGCTGGCGCTCCTTCGCCTGCCAGGCGGCTTCGACCGGCCGGTCATGGTCATGCTGGCTTCAAGTCTGGTGTTCGCAGGAACGCTCGTCCTGCTCGCCCTGGGCGCGCCTGGATGGCTCGGCATCGTCACGCCTTTCGGTGGGGCCGGCATGATTGGCGGATGGCTGCTGGCGGCATGGACGGGCCTGCGCACGCACCGGGGCCGGCCCAAGCCGCGACCACTGGCCGCTCGGCGATCATGATTGGAAGCTCTGCACGAGGCTGCCGGCCACCAGGTACCAGCCGTCGACGAGCACGAAGAAGATCAGCTTGATCGGCAGCGAGATCATGACCGGTGGCAGCATCATCATGCCCATCGACATCAGGATCGAGGCGATCAGCAGATCGATCACCAGGAACGGGATGAAGATCAGGAAGCCGATCTCGAAGGCACGACGGAGCTCGCTGATCATGAAGGCAGGGATCAGGATCCTGAGTGGGGTTTCGGCGGCGGTGGCCGGCCGCACGCCTGCAAGATCCAAGAAGAGGTCGAGGTCCTTCTCCCGGGTATGGGCCAGCATGAAGGCGCCGATCGGCGCGCTTGCCCTGTCGAAGGCAGTCCGCTCATCGATCTGCTCGGCCATATACGGCGCCAGCCCGGTCTCGTAGACCTGCTGGAAGGTCGGGGCCATCACGAAGCCGGTCAGGAACAGGGCGAGCCCGATCAGGACCGGATTGGGCGGCGTCTGCTGCAGGCCGAGGGCACTGCGCAGGAAGGACAGCACGATCACGATCCGGGTGAACGAGGTCACCATGACCAGGATGCCTGGCGCCAAGCTCAGCACCGTGACCAGGGCCACGATCTGGACGAGCTGGCTAGTGTAGGAGCTCCCTTGCCCAAGGTCTAGTGCGATGGCCTGGGCATGGGCGGGCATGGCCAACGGTGCCACCGCCGCTGCGAGGCCGAGAGGCATCAGCAGACGGCGGGGGCTGGTCCGCGGCCTCATGAACCAGCCTCCGCCATGCCAAGAGGTCCTGGTGCGGGCTGCTGGGCGACGACGATCGGCACTGCGTTGCCAAGAAGGATCAGATGGTCCGTTTGCCCATAGCGGATGACGACGATCCGCTGGCGCATGTCCAAAGAGCATTGAGCAACCAGTATCGGCCCCGCGCCGGCAACGGCCGCCATGCCGGGCCGGAACCTGCGCACGAGGTATTGCACGACCAGCAGCAGCGTCCCGACGATGACGATCGCCAGCGCGATACGGGAGGGGTCGATGTCCAGCCCGATCATGATGGCTGGGGATGGCGAGTATAGGCCTGTCTGGCGCGGCGACGGGCACAACCTGCTTCGATCTCGAGTGCGGTCGCGTCGCGCTGGGCCGCAAGCATGGCCACCAGTGTTTCCAGCTCGTCGAGAAGCGCCAACGTCGCCCTGGCATCCGTCGAGGGCCGCAGCTTGCCCGACAGGCCTGCGCCGATCGAGCTGAGAAGGGGACCGATCCGCCAGGGGTCGACCTCGATCAGACCACGGACGACCGCGATCCGCGCCACGATCTCGTCGGTGGTCATCGCTGCGAGCTGCTCGGTCGCCTTGGGATTGCCAGGGATGACGGTGCCGGACCCACTCATGCTGCGCCTTTACCTGTATCAGTGTCGGCCATGACTTTGCCGCCAAGTCGTTAAGATAAGGTTAACCGTCGGATCGGATTGCCGTCGCGTCCGGACCGTGGCAGGCAGCGGCACCGGGACCGATGGGAAGCCAAATCCTTGCACGAGTGGACCGATGACCGGCTGCAGCGCTTCTCGCGGCAGATCGTGCTGCCGGAAGTGGGCGGCGTGGGACAGGAGCGCCTGGCGACAGCGACGGTCGCGCTTGTGGGCATGGGCGGGATCGGTGCACCGGCCGCCATGTTCCTCGCGGCCGCCGGGGTCGGTTGCCTGCGGCTGGTCGACCATGACGTGGTCGACCTGTCGAACCTGCATCGCCAGATCCTGTACCGGATGAAGGACATCGGTCAGCGCAAGGTCGATGCCGCGGCGAGCGCATTGGCTGAAGCTTATCCCGATACGCGTGCCGAACGTCGGGCGGAGCCGCTGGATGCAGGCAACGTGATTGCCCTCCTGTCGGGGGCCGACGTTGTGATCGATGGCACCGACGCGTTTCCTGTCCGGACGCTGGTCGCAGCAGCCTGTGCCGAGGCACGCATTCCCTTGGTGTCGGCATCGGTCCAGGGGTTCGACGGCCAGCTCATCGTGCTGCGACCGTATCTAGGACCGCCCCACCCCAGCTACCGTTGCATCTACCCGGACGATCCCAGTCCGGGGACCTTGCCGAGCTGCTCCATGTCGGGCGTGATGGGACCCGTGCCCGGAACCCTGGCCGGCCTTGCCGCCACCGAGGTCCTGAAGCTGCTGCTGCGGCTGGGCGACCACGGGGAGCCGGCTCCGCTGCTCTGCTATGATGCCCTGAACGCGGCCCTGTACCGGATCGAGGTGGCCCGGACGGACAAGGCCGACGAGACCCAGGAACCGGCAGTTGCCTGGGCTGGCCGCGCATGATCTGCGCTTGTGTCCTCGATAAGCTTGCACGAGCCGGCCGATTTCACTAACCCAGCGCCGTCTCGGTACGTCGAAGCCGGGAATCGGTTGAGCAGCCGGCGCTATCGTCGGAATGCTTCTACTCGTGTCCTTGTTTTTAAGTATTAGCAGGCAGGGGCGATGAACAACACTGGCTCTACCGTAGGCGACCTGGTCGAAATCGATGACGATTATCGCCCGTCCGATGACGAAGTTTATATGAACCCGAAGCAGGAAGCATATTTTCGAAAGAAGCTTCTGCAGTGGCGTGACGAGATCCTGCGCGGCTCCGACGAAACGCTCAAGCAGCTCAAGGAACAGGATACCCGCCTGCCGGATGCCACCGACTGGGCGAGTGCCGAAATCCAGCGTTCGTTCGAGCTGCGAACCCGTGACCGCGAGCGCAAGCTTCTGAGCAAAATCGACGCTGCGCTGCGACGGATCGATGAGGGTTCGTACGGTTACTGCGAAGAGACCCAGGAGCCGATCGGAATCCGCCGCCTCGAGGCGCGGCCGATCGCGACGCTGGCGATCGAGGCCCAGGAGCGGCATGAACGTCGCGAGCGCACTTACCGCGAGGAATGATTGGCTGTGGCCGGCACTTCCTGCCCGGCAGGACTTGCCGCCATGCATGTTGCCGTGGACGAAAACGGCCACGGCAGGTTCAACCGATTGTACGCTGATCGAGTCATTCCGCGCCGCAGGTCGCTGCTGAACGGCCCTCGTCGTGCCCCGCCCGTGGTCGCGGCTCTCTGTTGGCACGAGGGTTGCTATTTCGTTCGTCACGCAGCAGCGATGGCGTTCGAATGTCCCACTTCCCTCTCATCACGCTCCGCCCGCACCCGTTCGTCCAGCCGAGTTGGCGGAGCGCCCGGATGATGGTGCCGCCCCTGACGGTTTCTCCGGCCAGCTAGCCAGGGCCAGCTCTGCCGAGCAGGAATCGACCCGTGTGGTGACGAGTGGCAGGTCATCGCTCGGCAACAGCTCGTTGGCGGCTGATCCCGCAACCGGTGGCAGGCCCGCTCCGCCGCCGGCGACCGACGTGGCCGGACCGGATCAAGGCCAAGCCACAAATGCCCGCCGGCGCCCTGCACTCCAGACAGCGTTCGCGGCCACGGGTAGCAAGGTGCCGTCGCCGGTAGTGCCGGTGGAACTCGCACTGGCCGATCCTACGACAACAGCTTCCGACAGCTCGAGCCCGGGTGAGCTGGAATTGTCGGGCGTATCATGGGTCTTGCCGCTTTCATCGACGCTACCGCCATCGCTGACCGCGATGCCCGTTCAGGTTGAGCCGGCATCCTCGACCGGAGCAGCGGCCAGCCGGGTCGATCCATCCATTCCAGTCATGGCGACGGCTGGACCGGGCGCTGCCGACGATGCCATCCGTTCCGGACAAATGGTCGAGGGGTCCCAAGGCGGCGTACCGGCGCATCCCTTCCTCGCGGCTGAAGAATCGGCCCCGCCCGCTATTTCGGCGACCAGCGCGCTTCCTGCCTCCCCTCCGGATGGCAACGTCGCTGTTGCCAGCACGCTCGCCTCGCGCGGCCACAAGCCGGCGCCTTCGCGGCCGGACGTCTTGCTGCCAGCCGGGACAGCTGGCAGTCCCACCATGAGAGACGCGCCGATCTCGGCAGCCGAGCCGCTGCAAAAGCGAGACGGCCAGCCGTCAGCGCAGACCTTCATGCCGTCCGATGCCGGCCAGGGTTCGGCTTCGCCTGCGCGCGGCCGGACCTCTCCTTCTGCGCCATCCACTGGAAGTCCTGCAGCCTCACTCCTGGCGACGGACAACGCCGTTCATGCGCAGCCAACGGCGTCGCCAGCTGGCATGGCCGATACGGCGATCGCTCCGCCCGACGCGGCGGGATCTGGATCTCCGTCCGCTTCCCCGACGGGTGAACCGTTGGATCGGTCGACGTTGCGAGGCATCGAGACCTATGCCCGCCATTCGCCTGCCACCGATCCCGCAGACCAGTTGGCCCCGCGCATCGCCCAGGCCGTGATCGGCCGCCAACAGGTCGTCTCGGTGCAGCTTCATCCGGCCGAACTCGGATCGGTCGAGATCAGGATCGTGGTCGATGCCAATCGAAAGGTGCGTGCCATCATGCGGGCGGACCAGCCGGAAACGGTCGATCTGCTGCAGCGCCATGCCGGCAGCATCGAGCGTGCACTGACCGCAACGGGCCTGACGCTGGTGGAGCAGGAGGCACTCAGCTTCGATCTGGGCACCTCCTCGGGCCAACAGGGCGCCCATGACGACGGCACTGGGCGTACCCGGCCCGGCCCGGCCGCCCGGCCCGACCATCTCGACCTACCCATCCACGCCCATGCCGTACCGACCAGGGCAGCTTCCACTGACCTCTTGGACCTCGTCCTCTGAATGGGAGCCGATCCATGTCTTCTGTAGCGTCCGCAATCGCCGCCATGCCTGGTGGCACCCATCCCACCGACAAGAGTGCCGCGAGCACCCTCACCGACAATTTCGACAGCTTCCTGTCGCTCTTGACGACGCAGCTGCAAAACCAGGACCCGCTGTCGCCGATGGACACCGAAACCTTCACGCAGCAGCTCGTCCAGTTCACGTCGGTCGAACAGTCCATCAAGACCAACGACAGCCTGGAGCAGCTGATCTCCCTGGTGCAGGGTGCGCGGCAGACTTCGTCGCTTGGCTATCTCGGCACCACGGTGGAGGCAAAGAGCGATCGTATCGCCCTTGGCGCCAGCGGGCCGGCATCGATCTCCTTCGAGTTGCCCAGCGCTGCCGCCGGCGTTTCGGTCCGCATCCTGGACCAGAACGGACAGTTGGTCGCCGAGACCCGTGGTCCCACCGCGCGGGGCCCACACCAGATCAGCTGGGACGGTCTGCGTACTGACGGTACCCGCGCGCCGGCCGGAGTCTACCGCGTAGCAATTGACGCACGGAGCGCCGACGGCAAGAGCCTGGATGTTTCCCAGGTGATCCGCGGCACGGTCGATTCGATCGACCCTTCCGGCAGTGAACTGGTCGTCTCGGTAGGCGGGGTGGACGTGCAGGTCTCCGACATCAGTTCGATCGCCCGATAGTTTGCGATTTCCCGAGCATCCTCCGTTTCACGAACCAGGAAGACGTCAAGATGAGCCTGTTCGGTTCTCTCTTCACCGGTGTGTCGGGCCTGTCCGCCCAGAGCCGTGCCATGTCCGTGATCTCGGACAACGTCGCCAATGTCAGCACCGTCGGCTACAAGGGCGGCGTCTCGAACTTCGCCTCCCTGGTGGTCAGCCCCAACCAGCAGCGGTCGTTCAGCCCGGGTGGTGTCCAGCAGTCGACCCAGTTCCTGATCAACAAGCAGGGCTTGGTCCAGGCGACCAGCTCCGGGACCGACGCCGCCATTGTCGGCAACGGGTTCTTCGCCGTCACCAGCCAGCCGGGTGGCGCCGCCCCGCCCGTCTATACCCGTGCCGGCTCGTTCATACCGGATGCGGATGGCTTTTTGCGGAGTGCGAACGGCTTTTATCTGCTCGGATGGAAGCTCGACACGAACGAGCAGCCGCTGGATGTCAACGTGACCCAGCCCGTCAACGTGCGTGACCTGAATGCAACCACCGTCGCAACCAGCACGTTGAAACTGGGTGCCAATCTCGACTCGAGCCAAGTCGTGCATGCGGGTGCCTATGCGTCCGGTGACATGGCCGAGTACGAGGCCACCGACGGTGCGTCGGGCGTGGCGCCGGACTTCAAGCGCCAGGTCCAGGTATTCGACAGTCTCGGCAACGCGCGGAGCATCACCGTCTCTTTCCTGCGCACGCCAGGTGCCGCCACCTGGAGCGTCGAGCTCTATGCCGATGCGGCGGACGTGGAGAGCGGTTCGCACACTAATGGTCTGCTGGGCTCGGGAACGGTCAGCTTCAACGGCAACGGCAGCCTCGCGGCCGCTTCGATCACGCCGACCTTTCCGGCCACGGCGACCGTGGGCGACCCGATCGGTATCGACTGGCTGGACACCAGTGGATCCAGCAACTCCTCGATCGTGTTCGACTGGGGAGCGATCGGCGGCACGGATGGGCTCACCCAGTTCTCCGGCGAGAGCGCCGTCTCGTTCGTCAACAAGGACGGCGCCGGCTTCGGCGAATTCACATCGGCTCAGATCGACGATTCCGCCTATGTCGAGGCCTCCTTCTCCAATGGCGAGGTCAGGCGGATCTTCCAAATTCCGATCGTGACATTCGCGAACGCGGCTGCGCTGCAGCCACGGTCCGGCAATGTCTTCGCCGTGACCCGGGATTCCGGTGACCCAAACCTGCAGATCGCCGGGAACGGCGGAGCCGGCCAGATCTCTCCCTCGGCGGTGGAGGCGGCGAACGTCGATCTTGCCGACGAGTTCACCAAGATGATCGTCACGCAGCGGGCTTATTCCGCCAACGCCAAGGTGATCACCACATCGGACGAGATGCTCGACGAACTGATGAGGGTCAAGCGATGAGCAGCCACATCGATGAAATTGGTCTTGGCGCTCCGAAGTATGCCGAAGCACAGGATTAACAGAAACCTTACTAAGATCATTAGTCGCCGCTTAGGAGGAGGTTGGTTATCTGGAACCGCAACCGGATCATTGTCTTGGCTCGGCAAATGGAGAACGAAGATGTCCAGCGAGTTGGGCCGGTCGATCAAGGTGGCGGTCGGTCCGAACGGCAACCTTCTCCGGCTGGAAGACCTGCCACCTAGCGACACACGCCGATGGGTGGCACGGCGGAAGGCCGAGGTGGTTTCGGCCGTTCAGGCTGGCCTCCTTTCCATCGAGGCTGCCTGCCAACGCTACAACCTGTCCGGCGAGGAGTTCGAGGCGTGGCAGTCAGCCATCAGGAAGCATGGTGTAGGCGGTCTTCGGGTCACTCAGATCCAGGCGATCAAACGCCGTGACCTGGAGCACTGCCGACGGGCCTGACGCAGGACGCGACGCGTCAACGACGAGGGGCCGTCCGGTAGGGCTTAGCTGCAGCATTAACCTGCCGTTAACCCTGGGCAGCTAGGTTCGCGGCAAGGCGGTGCGCTGCCGTCTTCGAGCGAACAGGTCCCATGGACAAGCCAACGCCATCCCTGCTGCCCGCAAATGCTGCTCCCTCCGACGAGCCCAGCCGGAATGGGCCGGCATCCAAGCTCGCATCCGCGGTCGCCGTGATGCGTTCGCTGGGGCCGGGACGGCTGCTGGCCCTGGGCACCATCCTGCTGGGCTTCCTCGTCTTTTTCTCGTTTGTCGCCAGCCGCGCGCTCGACCCGGGCTATGCCCTTCTCTACGCCGAACTGATGCCGGAGGACGCAAAGGTCATCGCCGACAGGCTGCGGGCCCAGGACGTCCCGTTCAAGCTGAACGACCGCGGCGACGCGATCATGGTCCCGCAGGACCAGATCGGGCGGCTGCGCATGGACCTGGCGTCGGAAGGCATGCCGGCGGGCAGCGTGACAGGCTACGAGATCTTCGACCAGAGCGGCAGCTTCGGCCAGACCGACTTCCTTTCCAACGTCAATCTGCGCCGCGCCATGGAAGGCGAGCTAGCTCGCTCGATCTCGACGCTAAAGCCGGTGCGCAGCGCGCGCGTCCACATCGTGCAGCCGGAACGCTCGCTCTTCCGCCGCGACGAAGCGCGCCCGACTGCCTCCGTCGTTCTCTCCTTGCGCGGTGGAGCAAGGTTGGACGGGCGCCAGGTGCAGGCGATCCGCAACCTGGTGGCAGCAGCCGTGCCCGGGCTGGAGCCGACGGGAATCACGATCATCGACGATCGCGGCAACCTCCTGGCGCGTTCCGGGGAGGCGGCCGAGTCAGGCCTGTTCCCGGGCGAGGCGGACGAGTTGCGCAGCGGCTACGAGGCCCGGATCAAGGCGAAGATCGTCCAGCTTCTGGAACGGTCGGTTGGACCCGGCCGGGTCGATGCCGAAGTCACCGTGGAAATGAACTTCGACCAGGTGACCACGACCGCGGAAACCTTCGACCCGCAGGGCCAGGTGGCCCGCAGCACCCAGACGGTCGAAGAGCAGTCCGACCGCAACGAAACCGAGGCAAACGGCACAGTTTCGGTCACGAACAACCTTCCGACCAGCCAACCGGCCGGTGGCGCTGCGGGGGGGACATCGGAGCGCAACAACCGTAGCGAGGAAACCGTCAACTTCGAGATCTCGCGGACGGTGCGCAACGAGGTTCAGCGGCCGGGCGGCATCCGCCGCCTCTCGATCGCCGTGCAGGTCGACGGTGTCCAGACCGATCAGCCGGACGGGTCGGTGTCCTTCACTCCGCGCAGCCCTGAGGAACTGGCCGAGCTGGAATCGCTGGCAAAGAGCGCTGCAGGCTTCGATGAGACGCGCGGCGACGTGTTCCAGATCGCCAGCCGCCGCTTTCTGGTGGCCGAGACCTTGCCGGAACTGGAACCGGGACTCATCGAGCAACTGGGCCTGGATGGCCGCCGCCTGATCGAACTTGGCCTTCTGTCGGTCCTGACCCTGGCCGTCGTGTTCTTCGGCGTGCGCCCGCTGCTGAACCGGCTCCTACCGGAGCCCGAGGTCCAGACCGGCAGCGCGCTGGCCGGCGCCGATGACGGCCGGCTCATGATCACCGACCAGCGTGCCGACCCGCAGGCTGCGCGGCCGGTGCAGGACGGACCTGACGGTGAAACCGAGGCAGCGGGGCGCGGCAAGCTGACGGACCTGACGGCCACAGGCAGCTTCCCGGGCCCGCTGCCGAACCTCCTGCTGCAGGAGGTGACCCGCATCGTCGAAGATCGACCGCAGGATGCCGTGAAGGTGATCCGCGCATGGCTGGAGGAGTAAGCATGGCCAACGACCTGGTGAGCGTGAACGGTCAGCCGCTGGCCAAAGGCATCGACAAGGCGGCCGTGCTGATGCTCTCGCTGGAACCGGGCCTGTCGCGCCGCCTCATGGAGAGCCTGGAGTTCCAGGAGATCCGCGAACTATCCCAGGCCATGTCGGCATTGGGCAGGGTGGATGGCGCCGTCGTGGAGACCGTGCTCGGCGAGTTCCGGGAGCGCATCAACACAGCGAGCGGCGTACTGGGCAGCTTCGACGCGACGGAGCGGTTGCTCGCCTCGTTCCTGGAGAACGAGCGGGTCGAGGCGATCATGGAGGAGATCCGCGGCCCGGCTGGCCGGACCGTCTGGGAGAAGCTCGCCAACGTCAACGAGGCGGTGCTCGCCTCCTACCTGAAGAACGAATACCCGCAGACCGTGGCGGTCGTTCTCTCGAAGATCGATCCCGCCCATGCCGCCCGTGTACTGGCCAACCTGCCGGGCGAGTTCGCCATGGAGGTCATCACGCGGATGCTGCGCATGGAAGTCGTGCAGAACGAGATCCTGGGTGACGTGGAGCGGACGCTGCGGGCGGAGTTCATGAGCAACCTCGCCCGCACGAACCGCCGCGACAACCATGAAGTCATGGCGGAGATCTTCAACTACCTGGACCGGCAGACCGAGACCCGTCTCATCAGCTCGCTCGAGGAGCGCAACAAGGAATCGGCAGACCGGATCAAGGCCCTGATGTTCACCTTTGAGGATCTCGTCCGGCTGGATGCCGCGGGCGTACAGACGCTCATCCGCAATGCCGGCAACGAGCGGATCGGCCTGGCCCTGAAGGGCGCCAGCGACCGGCTGAAGGAACTGATCCTGAGCAACATGTCCGAGCGTGGCGCCAAGATCCTGAAAGAGGACATGGCCGCCATGGGACCGGTCCGGCTGCGCGACGTGGAAGAGGCCCAGCAGTTCCTGGTCAATACTACCAAGGAACTGGCTGCCGCCGGGGAGATCTTCATTGCCGACGACAAGCAGGACCAGCTGATCTACTGAGGGATTGCAGATGCAGGTTGCCATCGCGATGCCGTCAGGGCCAGGTCCGTGGCCCGGACGTCACGTCAGTTTCGTCTTTCCTGAACTCGTGCCATCGGCGCCGCTACCGGCGGCGCTGCCCGAGGAGACATGTGTCGCGCCGCTCGCGGGCGACCTCGTGTTCACCGAGGTGGAGATGGCCAAGATCGTCGCGGCCGTTCGTGCGGAAGCGGGCGCCAGTGCTCGCCTCGCCGCCCAAGCCTCGATCGACGCAGGCCTGCAGGCAACCACGCTCGCCCTTGGGCGGCAGCTCGATGCTCTCATGGCTTCGCGAGCTGACGACCTGGCCCTGATCAAGATCGCGACGAGACGGCTGTTCGCCCTGTTCGCCGAAGCCTGCCTCGAGACCGTAGCAGGTGGAAGGCTCTGCCAAGCGATGACGAGGGCCGCCGAGCGCGTTCTTGCCGAACTGCCGGACGGAACGGAGGTGGCGGTTGACGTCCCGGCTGATCTTGCCAGCCGGATGGAAGAGCTGCTGGCGGCGAGGCTTGCTCCATCCTCCGCTCTTCGGGTGAGCGTTCGGGGTGTCCCGGCCTCCCGCCCGGCGACATTGTCATGTCCTGGAAGGACGGATGGGCGGAATGGTCGTTCGAGCGCCTGCGCCAGACCCTCCTCCGCCAGCTGGCCAACGATCTAGCGGCCAGCGCCGACAGCAACACCCTCGCGGCCACGGCCGCCAGCGACGACATTCCGGCCTCCTGTCGGCCGGACATCACCGACCCCAGCGCGGATTGACCGACATGAGTTCATCCAACGTGCCGCTCGACAGCTTCGAACCGAGCCAGGGCGAAGGGGTAGCCGAGGCCAAGGCGGGACCTGGCGGCACCAGCTCGCTCGGTGCCATCTACGACATTCCCGTCCAGCTCTCCGCGGTACTGGGGCGTGCGTCGATGCCGGTCAACCAGCTCCTGCGGCTCGGCCGTGGTGCCGTGGTCGAACTCGATCGGAAGGTCGGCGAGCCGATCGACATCTTCGTGAACAACCGGCTGGTCGCACGGGGCGAGGTCATCGTCGTCGAGGATCGTCTCGGCGTGACCATGACCGAGATCATCAAGAGCGACCAGTGAACGACGGCGTCCAGGGCAAGGAAGGGAAACCGGACCGATGCGCCTTCTGATCGTGGGCCAGAGCCAACCCGAGGTGGTCCGCGCGGCTGAAATGGCAGCCGCCCGCGGCGCCAGCGTCCGCCGCTCGTCCGACCTTTCCCAGGCCTTCGAGGAGTTGCGGGCCGGTCATGGCGCGGATGTCCTGCTCGTCGACGTCGCGAGCGACATCGCGGCGCTGCGCCAGCAGCTGGCCGCCGAACGATTCTTCCTTCCTGTCGTGGCCTACGGGATCCACACGACGCCGCGCGCGGCCGCCGAAGCCATCCGGGCAGGTGCCAGGGAGTTCCTGCCCCTGCCGCCCGATCCCGATCTGATCGCGGCGATCCTGGAACAATCGGCCGACGACCAGACGGACTTCGTGGCCGAGGATCCGCGCATGCTGGCCGTGCTCGACCTGGCCAGGAAGTTCGCGCCCACCGATGCCAGCGTGCTCATCACGGGCGAGAGCGGCACCGGCAAGGAAGTGATGGCGCGCTTCATCCACCGCAACAGCCGCCGCGCTGGCGGGCCCTTCATTTCGGTCAACTGTGCAGCCATCCCGGAGAACCTCCTGGAATCGGAGCTGTTCGGCCACGAGAAGGGCGCCTTCACCGGTGCGGCCGCGCGCCGGATCGGCAAGTTCGAGGAAGCGCATGGCGGAACGCTGCTGCTCGACGAGATCAGCGAGATGGACCCGCGCCTGCAGGCCAAGCTGCTGCGCGCGATCCAGGAGCGCGAGATCGACCGGGTCGGCGGGTCCAGGCCGATCAAGGTGGATATCCGGCTGATCGGCACCAGCAACCGCGACATGGAAGAGAGCATCCGCGCCGGCCATTTTCGCGAAGACCTGTATTTCCGCCTGAACGTGCTGCGGGTCCAGCTTCCTGCCCTGCGCGAGCGGCCGGGCGACATCGTCCCGCTCGCGCGCTGGCTCTTGCGCAAGCATGCCCGGGCAAATCAGGTCCCGGACCGTCCACTCACGCCTGCTGCGATGGACGAATTGCGGCGAAGCCACTGGCAAGGCAATGTCCGCGAGCCGGACAATTGCATGCACCGGGCGGTCCTGCTCGCGTCGGGTAGCGCAATCGGCCCTGACGCCATCCTCTTCCAGGGTCGCCAAGCCAGGATGGAAGCCGCTGGCCCGGCCGGCATGGCTGAGCGCGCCGGCCAGCCGACAGCGCTGGTCGGGCGCACGGTAGCCGAGGTCGAGCGCGGTCTGATCATCGACACCCTGCAGCAGGCGGGCGGCAATCGCACCCATGCGGCCGCCGTGCTGGGCATCTCCATCCGCACCTTGCGCAACAAGCTCAAGCAGTACGCGACCGAGGGCGCCGCCATCCCGAGCTTCGACGGAGCCGCCTCGTGAGAAGCATCGCCTTTGGGCCGCTCGGGGCGGAGCTGCTGGGCGGCGTGCGCCGCTCGGGGAGAAGCACCGAAGTGATGATGGCAGCCGGCGTTCTCATGATCCTGGCCGTGCTGGTGGTGCCGCTCCCCCCGATCCTGCTCGACCTGCTGCTCGCTTGCTCGATCAGCCTGTCGGTCCTGATCCTGATCACCGCGCTGTTCATCGAGCGTCCACTCGACTTTAACTCCTTCCCGACCGTTCTCCTGATCGCGACGATGCTCCGCCTGGCGCTCAATCTCGCGACCACGCGGCTGATCCTTAGCCACGGCCACGAGGGCGCCGGGGCGGCGGGCAACATCATCGAGGCGTTCGGCCGGTTCCTCATGCAGGGGAAAGTGAGGGGCCGTGATCTTAAAATATGTTCAATGTTTTCATGGGCTTGATTACGTCCTAGAAGATGTACCTAATCACATCCTAAGTGGACGCAGCCGTATGGGTCGGGACAAAACTGGGCAATCCCTGCGTCAGTCTGCCACGGGCGCCCGAACGCATTGAGCCTCGTTCCAGGTTGGCTAGCACGACCGGCCCAAAAAGGGTTCTCCCAGACCCTTAAGGAACCGCACTGACAAAACTGTCAGAAGGAACCCGAGCGGGATCGGCGAAAATGTCGAAAGCGCCTTTGTCGACAGACGACAGTTCCAAGCCTCGGCCAGAGCCCTTTGGTCAGCCTCGTGTGCTTTCTTGGCGTCCTAACCTTGGGTGGTTTGTCGCGGACGGGTGGCGCTAGCCTGAGCTGCTCGGGCATCGTTATCACCTGCATGGCAATAAATGGCCACCCAGGCACCAGCGGGAGGTGAGTGAACAATGAACGATAACGGTAGTGCCAAGTATCCGCTCAGCAAGGCCGCTGTCGAGGCAGCCGCCAAGGCCCGTGTTGACGAGGTTGCCGCTCTATTTGTCGCGCGAGGCCTGCAACCGGCGAGACCATGGAGCACCATGACCCATGAGGATCACGCGGCGGAGCGCAAGATCGCAGCCCGGATGCTCCAGGCGGCCTTGCAGGCATGGCAGCCCAGCCAGGAACAGGGTGAGGTCTGCGAAAGGGAGCAGGCATTGTCGCAGCGCGATGGCGCTGGCCGGTGCATCGACGGTATGAAAGCCGCTGTTCTTACAGACGGAAGCTGAGTTGCGCGCTGACGCGCCACGGCGGCTTCTCAAGGTGAGCTCCACCAACGAGAGAGC
>NZ_DATAGQ010000061.1:0-3822 GCF_036263595.1 Geminicoccus sp.
CACACGGCGCGGCTTCATCTGGGCCGGCACGCTGTTCGCGACGGCGGCCGCCCTGCCGCCAGGAGCCGTGGCACAGGGCAGCATTCTTCGAATCCGCTCCAACCAGGACATCCAGGTGATCGATCCGGGCTGGATGATCGGCGGCACCGAGATCGACGCCCAGTATGCCTGCCTTGGCTCGCTTGCCATCTACGACCCCGGCGAGACGCTGAAATGGCGACCGTCACCCTTCGTGGTGAAGGTTGAGCAGGTGGACGACCGGCACATCGCGTTCGAGTTGAAGCCCGGGATCAAGTGGTCCGGCGACTTCGGCGAGCTGACTGCCGAGGACGTCAAGTACTCCTACGAACGCATCGCCAACCCAGCAAACGAGGCACCCTGGAAGGTGAAGTGGGATGCTCTCGACCATGTCGAGGTCACCGGTACCTACACGGGCACGGTCATCCTGAAGCAGCCCTTCGTGCCGATCTGGTTCACCACGATCTGCGACGGGCCGGGCAGCATCGTCTGCAAGAAGGCGGTGGAAGCGGCTGGCGGGCGGTTCACCACCGAGTTCCCGGCGGTGTGCGGACCCTACCGGATCAAGCGCTGGGTGCCAAAGCAGGTCCTGGAGCTCGAGCGCAACCCGCTCTGGTCGGGCGAGCAGCCGGCCTTCGACGAGGTGCACGTCGTCTTCATCACGGATCCCAAGGCAGCGGAGCTGGCCTACGAGGCAGGTGAAGTGAGCTTCTGCCATGTCAGTCTGGATTCGTTGCCAAGCTACAAGTCGAACCCGCCAGCTGGCAGCAAGCTCTATGAAGGGTCCGGGCTTGATTGGACCTGGCTCGGCATGAACACCCAGCACACCAAGCTCCAGGACATCAAGGTCCGGCGGGCGATCCAGCATGCCATCGATGTCAACACGATCATCGCCGCCGGCTATGGCGGCGCAGCTGAGGCGCGGGCCCGAGGAATCGTCCCGCCCGGCCTAATCGGGCATCGCACGACCACGATGTTCGAGGAGGCCGATCTGGAAAAGGCAGCCGGTTTCCTTGAAGAAGCCGGGGTTCAGGATCTGAACCTGACACTCGCTATCCTCAACAACTCGCTCAATCGCACTAGCGCACAGATCGTCCAGGCAAACCTGGCCGAGATCGGGATCACCGTAGAGATCATCCCAATGGACGAGGGGCCGTTCTGGAGCCTTGGTTCCGAGGAAGCGGGTGACGCCTGGAAGGACCTGCAGCTCTACATTCATCGCTATCAGGACTCACCTGATCCCAGCCAGTGCACTCAATGGTATCTCTCGAGCCAGGTAGGCATCTGGAACTGGGAGCGCTGGGCAAGCCCTGAGTTCGACGAACTGCATGCGCAGGCGCTGCAAGAGACCGATCCTGCCAAGCGCAATGACATCTACATCCGCATGCAGGAACTCATGGAAGAGGGGGCCGGCTACATGTTCCTTGCCCATGAACCGGTAGCCATCGTCTACCGAGATGATCTGGTGCCAGCGATCCTGCCGCCCGACCATCCCTACCTCAGCCATTTCAAGCGGGCCTGACCCGTCCTCCAGCACAGTGCAGGAAGTGAATATGCAGGCTGTGGAGCACATCGAGACCCTTTGGGTGCCCATGTCGGACGGATCGCGGCTTGCCGCTCGGGTCTGGCTGCCCGAGGACGCTAGGACCCGCCCCGTGCCCGTCGTTCTGGAGTACATCCCGTATCGCCGCCGCGACGGGACGAGGCTCGGTGACGACCTGACCCATCCTTGGCTTGCTGCGCACGGCTATGCCTGCGTGCGGCTGGACATCCGCGGCACCGGCGACTCCGATGGGGTGATTCGCGACGAGTACACGGCTCAAGAACAGGACGATGCCGTGGAGGCGATCGCCTGGCTCGCCGCCCAGCCCTGGTGCAACGGCTCGGTCGGCATGATGGGCATCTCCTGGGGAGGCTTCAACTCGCTGCAGGTCGCCGCCCGACGCCCGCCCGCACTCAAGGCGATCATCACCATCTGCTCCACGGACGACCGTTACGCAGACGACATGCACTACATGGGAGGTGGCCTGATCACGGGTAATCTGGAGTGGGGCTCCTTCTTCTTCACCCTGATGGGCCTGCCGCCGGACCCGATTATCGTCGGTGAGCAGTGGCGGGAACGGTGGATGGAGCGACTGGAGGCAGCGCATCCGGTGTTTGCGGACTGGATGGAGCATCCCTGGCGTGACGACTACTGGCGACACGGATCAGTCTGTGAGGACTTCCAAGCGATTACCTGCCCGGTCCTCGCGGTGGGCGGTTGGGCCGATGGCTACAGCAACACCGTCTTCCGCCTCCTGCAGGGCCTGCATGTGTCCTGCCGCGGCATCGTAGGGCCCTGGGGCCACAAGTACCCGCATGTGGGGGTGCCGGGGCCTGCAATCGGGTTTCTGACCGAGGCACTGCGCTGGTGGGATCACTGGCTTAAAGGCGAGGAACGTGGCGTGCTCCAGGATCCGCTACTGCGCGCGTTCGTGTCGGAATCCTATCGTCCCGCCGCGCATCTGGATGCAATCCCAGGCCGCTGGGTGGCGGAGCCGCACTGGCCGAGCCCGACAATCGAGCCGCGAGACCTGCGACTGGCGCCATCGCGCTTGGTGGACGGAGCTGTCCCGGACAGCTCGGTGCTGCTGGCGTCGCCGCATCACCTCGGTGCCGCCGCAGGCGAGTGGTGTCCCTATGGTCTAGGCGGAGTTGGACCGGAGTTGCCGGCTGATCAGCGGTCGGATGACGGCCTCTCACTAGTTTTCGATACTGATCCGCTGGCAGAGCCCTGGGAGATCCTGGGTGCTCCAGTGCTACAGCTGAGTCTGAAGGCAGACCGGCCGGTCGCCCAGCTCGTGGCAAGGCTCTGCGACGTGGCTCCAGACGGCATGTCGACCCGCATCACCTATGGCATCCTCAATCTCACCCATCGGGAGGGGCATGCCGCGCCTGTCCCCCTGGAACCGGGGCAGGCCTACCAGATCACCCTGCAGCTGAACGAGTGTGGCCATCGCTTCCTCCCGGGGCATCGAGTGAGGCTTGCGCTTTCGAGCGCCTATTGGCCGATCCTTTGGCCGGCGCCGGAAGCTGCGACGCTGGAGCTCCTGCTTGGACAGGCAAGCTTTACCTTGCCGGTACGCCAGGCGCGGTCGGAGGACACAGCCATCGCATTCGAGCCGCCCGAAGCCCAGCTGCCCATGGCTGCGACGGTGATGGAGCCCAGTCTCATCGAGCGCAGCCAGCAGATCGATGTCGGCAGCAATGGGCATCGACTGCAGGTGACGCGCATCGATGGCCGGACGCGGCTGGAGCCGATCGGCGTAGAGCGGAGGATGGAGAAGCACCTGGACTACATCATTCATCCAGACGCGCCTGACAGTGCCCGCTCGGATGCGGTCTACGAGCTGCTGTTTCGCAGCGACGGCTGGGATGCCAAGGTCAGGACACGATCGGCTGTGAGTTGCACCGCGGGCAGCTTCATCGTGGAGGCTGACATTGAAGCCTTTGAGGATGGACGGCGTATCTTCTCTCGCAGCTGGACTCGGTCAGTACCACGTCGACTGGTTTGAGTTAGCTTCTGCGTACGCAGGGAGATGGCAGGGCGTCGTCGATGAGGTGTGGTTGCGTTCCTATTACCCGCAGGGTCTGCCGCACGAGAACGTAGATAGAAAGAACCAGATACGGGAACGCTGCTTTATCAACAGCCGCTGCCTGCCGTTGCTGCGCAAGCGCCATCCCCGCAAACGGCCGGTATTGGTCATGCTTGCTTGTGCATGTCTCTCAGCCACTCCTGCAGCCTGGACCATCGCCGCCTCATGC